>CAYXEN010000009.1:0-13875 GCA_964464035.1 uncultured bacterium
CCAACCTCTTGCCTCTCAACACCTCCCGGGATTATCCTTCCCGATGCGGCCCGGGTGTTATATAAATGACAATCGATGGCTCGACCTGTGTAACAATTCGGATGACAAGTACACTAATCAGAGGGGTATGCGCAGCCCTATGGCCTGGATCCGAGCCGTTGATCCCGCACAAGGGGCGCGCTCTGACCCATCTGTGACAAGAAGAAAGGACCCCGATCAATGTCTCGTTTATCGCCGAGAGGATTCTTCCTAAGAAAACTCCGCCCTGCTTCCATTCTCCCCCTCGCCGTTTTCCTCTTCGCCTCACTCACGGCCGCTCTGCCGGTCGCCCCGCCGATCACGGCAACGACTGCCCGGGCACACGAAGAACACACAAAAGCAACGAAGCGATTCACCTACCCGCCGGCGCGCAAGAGCGATGTCGTCACGGATTACTTCGGCACGAAGGTGGCGGACCCGTACCGCTGGCTCGAGGACGAGGACTCTCCCGAGACGATCGGGTGGGTGAACGCGGAGAACGAGCTCACCCGCTCGTTCCTGGACGCGGTCCCGGCGCGCGCGAAGATAGAAAAAAGAATAAAAGAACTCTGGAATTACCCCCGCTACTCGCTCCCTTACAAGAAGGGCGACCGCTATTTCTTCTCGAAGAACGACGGGCTCCAGAACCAGTCGGTCCTCTACATGCAAAAGTCGCTGGACGGCGAAGCCGTGGTGGTCATCGATCCGAACAAGCTTAGCGAGGACGGCACTGTGGCCCTCACGAACCAGGCGTACAGCCACGACGGGACGCTTCTCGCCTACGGCCTCAGCTCTAGCGGCAGCGACTGGCAGGAGATAAGGATCCGCGACATCGACCGCGGCCGGGATTTCGACGAAGTGATCAAGTGGTGCAAGTTCAGTTCGATCGCCTGGAAGCACGACAAATCGGGTTTCTACTACAACCGTTTCCCGGCGGAGGGCGAGGTCGCTCCCGAAGACCGGAACAACTACAACCGCGTCTACTGGCACAAGCTGGGCACGCCGCAATCGGAGGACGTCCTGGTCTACGAGCGCCCTGAAGAAAAAGAGCTTGGTTTCGCGCCGATGATAACGGAGGACGGCAAGTATCTCCTCCTCTACGTCTACCACGGCACGGACGACCGAAACGGCATCTACTACCGCGAGGTAGCGAGCGACGGACCTTTCAAGGTGCTCATAGACGTGGGCGAGGCGGAATTCTCTCCCATAGACAACATAGGATCGACTTTCTACATCCAGACGGACCTCGACGCGCCGAGGGGACGGATCCTGGCGGTGGACATCACGAAGCCGGACCGCAAAAACTGGCGCGAAGTGATCCCGCAACAAGAAGATGTCCTCGACTTCGTCTCGATGGTCAATGACCGCCTGGTCACTGCCTACATGCACGACGCCCATCACGTGCTCAAGATCTTCGACGTCGACGGGCGCTTCGTCCGGGAGATCGAGCTCCCGGGGATCGGCTCGGTGCGGGGCCTTTCGGGCAAGCGCGAAGACAAGGAGATGTTCTTCGGCTTCGCCTCATTCCTCTTCCCGTACACGGCGTATCGCTACGATTTCGAAAAGGACGAAGTGAGCGTCTTCCGCAAGGCGGAGATAGATTTCGACGCCTCGCAGTACGTGACCAGGCAGGTGTTCGCGACGTCGAAGGACGGCACGCGCATCCCCCTCTTCATTACCCACAAGCGGGGCATGAAGCTCGACGGCTCGAACCCAACGCTTCTCTACGGTTACGGCGGCTTCAACATCGGGCTCACGCCGTATTTCTCGGTCTCGATCCTCCCCTGGCTGGAAAGCGGCGGCGTCTACGTCCTAGCCTGCCTGCGCGGCGGCGACGAGTACGGCGAGGAATGGCACAAGGCGGGCATGCTGGGCAACAAGCAGAACGTATTCGACGATTTCATCGCCGCCGCCGAGTACCTCATAGCCGAGGGCTACACGAGCTCGAAGAAGCTCGCGATCATGGGCGGCAGCAACGGCGGCCTTCTCGTGGCGGCGTGCATGATCCAGCGGCCGGACCTCTACGGGGCGGTCGTCTGCCGCGTGCCGGTCACGGACATGCTCCGCTACCACAAGTTCACGGTGGGCCGCTACTGGGTCCCCGAGTACGGAAACGCCGAGGAGAATCCCGAACACTTCAAATTCCTGTATGCGTATTCACCCTTGCACAACGTGAAAACGGGAACGGTCTATCCCCCGATCCTCGTGACCACGGCGGACACTGACGACAGGGTGGTCCCGATGCACGCGAAGAAGTTCGTCGCCACGCTTCAGGCGGCGAGCGGAGGCGAGAACCCGATCCTGCTGCGCGTCGAGACGAAAGCGGGCCACGGCGGGGGCAAGCCGACATCGAAGAGGATCGAGGAGATGGCGGACATATACGCCTTTCTCTTCGAGACTCTGGACATCGAAATGTAAGGAGAGAGCATGAAAGCGATGCCGAACGAATTCGAGAAGAAACTGGCGGAGGAGGCGAGAGAAGGTATCTACAGCCACGGCATCAGGATCATACAGGTGAACGTGGGCCTCAGGTGCAACCAGCAGTGCGTGCACTGCCACGTCTCCGCTTCGCCGAACCGCCGGGAAGTGATGGAGTGGGACACGATGGAGCGCATAATAGAGGCGGCCCGCATGGTCCGCTGCGAGCTCGTCGACATAACCGGCGGCGCGCCGGAGCTCAACCCGCACTTCCACCGCTTCGTCCAGGCGCTTCGCACCGAAGGGTTCCCCGTCCAGGTGCGGACGAATCTCACGGTGCTCCTCGAGCCGGGGATGGAGTGGACGGCGCATTTCTATCGCGAGAACTCCGTTCGGCTGGTCGCATCGCTCCCGTGTTACCTCGAGGAGAACGTCCGGGCCCAGCGGGGCGAGGGCGTCTACGAGAAGAGCATCGAGGCGATAAGGCTCCTCAACGACTTGGGCTACGGCGTCGACCCGAAGCTTCAATTGAACCTGGTCTACAACCCGGTGGGCCCGGTGCTTCCGCCTGACCAGGAGTCTCTCGAGGCGGATTACAGGCGCGAGCTGGGATCGCGCTTCGGGGTCGAGTTCACCCGTCTTCTCACGATCACGAACATGCCGATCGGGCGCTTCCTAACGGAGCTCAAGCGGCAGAAAAAGGAGCGCGAGTACATGGACGCGCTCGTAAGGGCGTTCAACGCGCTAACGGTGGACGGCCTCATGTGCACTTACCAGCTCTGTGTGGACTGGGAGGGCAAGCTCTACGACTGCGACTTCAATCTCGCGCTCGGCATGTGCGTGAATCACGGGGCGCCCATGCACATAAAGGATTTCGATCTCGACGCCCTCGCCGAGAGGAGGATAGTGACGGGGAATCACTGTTTCGGGTGCACGGCGGGCCATGGGTCTTCATGCTCCGGCGCCGTGGTGGAGGACTAGCGGGTGGAACGCAAAAACGAGGAGAGTTTCATGTCGAACAAGATATCGATTCATAAGAAGCTGATCACGCTTGTCATCGCCGCCGCGGCGGCCCTTGCGTCACAGCCGGCGGCGCCCTCCGCCCGGGCCGGTTACTTCGGCACCGACAAGATCTGGGACGACGGACTGGCGGAGGTGGCCAAGTACGATGCCAAGAAGATGATCTACAACCACTTGTGGGACAACGAGATGGTTCTCATAACGGTGAAGGAGGACCTCTCGAAGAAATATCACGTGAAGGCCGACCCCCCGTACGAGGGCAAGGAGCTCGTGCCCGTCCTCAAGCTCAACGTCTTCACCCGCATCCAGACGTACAACTACCCTTATCACTACCTGATAAGCGTTTTCGTAAAGCGCAGCGACGTGACGTTCCCGGTCAAGATGACGGTGAGTTCGCAGGAATGGTGCGGGAACACTTTCAAGGAATTTATTAACTGGAAAAGACCGGCGGAGTTCGTCTATCATTCCTACTTCGACGGGCAGGCGGACGGCAGGGTGAAAGCCGGTTTCGAGAAAGGGAACATGCTCAGGGAGCAACTGTTCCTTTCACTCCGCGCGCTGGATTTCCGCCAAGGGCTCGAGCGGAAGTTCAAGCTCCTCGAATCGCAGATGACGAACAAGTTCCGCGCCCCCGTGTGGGAAGACGCCGAGCTGAGGGTCACGGGCAGGGAAGGAATCCGGGCGATGGGAAAAGAGATCGATTGCTGGAAGGTCGTAGTGAAGACTCCCTCGCAGGAGATGAATTTCTGGTTCGATGCGCGGTTCCCCCATGCTCTCGTGAAGTACGCCGATTCGATCGGCCAAGAGATGGTCTTGAAGGAGATATCCAGGCGCACGTACTGGACGATCCCGTAAGCACGATCAGTAATCTTTTTTGCGATCATTGTGCCAGAAATTTCTTGACATGACCTTTATGTTGGCGGAAAATCATAAATAATTAATTCGAACCGAAATAAGCAATTAATCTTCTTTCCAACTATCCAAATGTCTCGCTTCAAGTATCATGTTGATTCCCTATCAGAGGCGATACTCGCTTTTTGCTCCTCTCTGGCACAAAAACTCCTATTATTTTGTTCATTGAATCATGATTCCGAAATAGTTGAACGGAGGTTGATCATGCGTAAGAGAATTTTTCTATTGTTGGTATTGCTTGTTTTTATTGGTTTCTGCCATTTGCCTCGTCGATCGTTTGCGGAAGGTAAAATAGGGAAGTCTCTGGGAATCTATATCTACGAGAGCATAGAGGGATTCCATTCGGTATCATCTGCGGCCGGTACAAGGCTGGCATCGACTCTAAAGCCTTTTTTCAATAAGGTGCAATCATTCGACAAGATTCCGCTCGAATCGAACGAGTCGGTCCGCATTCTGGAAGAGATGACCAAGGATAGAAAGATTGTGATCACTGCAATAAGCACATGGTTGAGCGGGGGAGTGATCGCCGCGCCGACGGTGACGTTCGCCGATGATGACATAAAATTCCGGGATCTCACATGGCACGTGAATCAAGACGCGGTCATGAAGGACGCGGATGACAAGGACATGAGCCACGTGCTGATTGGAAGTTTTTCGGGTATGATCAAAGCTGCCGCCAAGCAGGCCGATTCGCGGGGCAAACTTCTTTCCGTTACCGTGATAGCGAATCTGCGACTAATAGAGGCCGGCGGAGGCACAACTTTGTGGGCTGATACATACAGAGAAGTCCGGGCAGGGTTTGATCCGAGGGTGGTCTTTGATGAAGTTGTTGAGGAAATATCCAAGAAGGCTGGAAGGGACGCAATCGACCGCATGTCACAGCACAACTAAAGCCGAGGAAGGAGGCAGTCATGGGCAGGTTGAAAACGGTGGTAGCGTTTCTGTTTCTTGCTGTTGCGATGATTCTGATTGGGGGGTGTGCAGGATCATCGAAATACGTTAGCACCGACATCATCGATACCAACACTCCAGGGGTCAGTGATACCGACGTAAAGAAGCTCGCAAACACAATCATAACCCGGCTTCTCGAATCGGATTTCATCAACAACTACGAGAAACCGATTACGATATCCCTTCTCCACATCAAGAACAAAACTTCCGAGTTCGTGGATACGGATGCTCTTTTTGGCGAGCACATCACGGCGGCCATCGTCAACAGCGCTTCAAGTGTTTTCCAGTTCGTCGACAGGAAGTTGCTCACTGAGTCAGTGAAAGAGGCCGAGCTGGCAGCGGATGGATTGATATCCCAGGAAGAAGCTACAAAGCTTGGAAGGGCAGCGGGCGTAAAGTTGCTTATGGCGGGTGAGCTTACGTCCATCAGAACCAATACTAGGAAAAAGGATCAGCGCTACTACAAGCTTTCACTGAGGCTGGTTGATACGGAACGAAATACCATAGTATGGATGGCCAACGAAGAAATCAGAAAGGTCACCAAAAAGGGGTGGATGCAATAGCACTCTATCGATCAGGAGGGGAAAATGAAAAAGATTAAGTTTGCAGTTATGTTTGTCGTGCTTGCCTTTCTATCAGCTGGCTGTGCAAGCCCCTATGTAAAAGCAGAGAGAGAGTACTTTAAGAAAAACCCGGTCAGGGCCGAAGAGATAATCACTCCGGTCGCACAGAGGGAAGAGCAAAAAGACGGCCGGATGAAAAACCTCTATCTTTGGGATCTCGGCGTGTACCGCTTCTCCCAGGGCAAGTATCAAGAGGCGATCGATTGCTTCAAGAAGAGTGTTACGGCCTATGAGAAAATCCATGGGACCGGTCAGACAATAACCAGCACCTTCACCAGCGCTTCGAGCCAACAATATGTTGGGGATCCAGTTGAGGTCAGTATGGCTTATTTATATATAGGACTTTCTTACCTTATGCTGGGAGATTATGAGTCAGCGCTCGTAGGATTGCGCAGGAGCCTAGAGGAGGATATTAGCAAAGATGAAGCTCGCCATGGCGATATGGGCATAACCAACTTCGTGATGGGGGAATGCTATTCCAAACTTGGGGAATACGACAATGCCGTGGCTTCATACAGGAGGGCGATCAATCATGCTCCTGACCTCCTTCCCGCATATGTCGGCTGCTATTATGCCTTGAGAAAACAGGGAGATATGACGAATGCACCCCTCATGCTGGAGGAGATCGAGAAAAGAGCAAGTGATGATCTCCTGCCATCCATAATGGAAAACGAGGGAAGGGGGATAGTGGTGATCATGCTTTCCGGGCGAGCGTCTCGAGTGACATCTGATATGTTCCTGGGAGCATTTCGCAAAAGGGTGGAGATGAAAGACAAAATAGCTTCTTGGGTGATGTATTCCAGCCCCAGCAAGAACGCCTTGAATCTATCTCTTTCGGACAGGATGCACGAGCACTTCAAAGACCAAGGCGGTTTGGCTAATGAGGCTAAGCATCAAACCACAAGGCTGGTTGTAGGATCGGCGATGAAACAGGTTCCATGCCTGGGATTGTTCGCTCCATCCACGGAAGCTGATATAAGGTACTGGCCTACGATGCCTGGATACGTGTATATCGGATATTGCCCGACGAAGCCGGGAGAACACGATGTGACGGTAAAAGCTTATGATAAGAAGCAAAGGGAGATCACGAGGTATGCAAAGTCCTGGAGAAGTGTAGATGTGAAGGAAAAAGACAGAACATTATTGATCACAACGGCTTATGAGATCTAGGTGAGCCTTCCCGCCGGGGAGGTTGTTCGTAGCGTATTTCGAAGGGACATAAGGAGGCAATCCCATGATTGAATTGGAATGCAACGGAGGGTGGAAGAGGGCGATACAAGTATCACTTCTATTGTACGCCTTTAGTTCCATCGGCTGTGGAGCCTCAAGGCCCAAACCGCGAGATTACAGCAAGGTGTTGGACGAATCCAAAGTGGTCATGCTTGATACTTGGGCCACAACCCAATTGGCACTGCAGGAAACATGGACCGAAACGAAGAATGGTTTCATGGTAGCTCACATGACTTTGAGAAACAAGGGAGGAAGGACGCTCAAGCTCGAGATCCGAACCTATTTCAAGGACAGCCGGGGTGCCCCCATCAAAACCCCGATGGATATGTGGGACCCCGTGACGGTAAACCCTCATGAGGATTTCCATTATTCAAAAATGTGCCCGAATAGGAATGGCGAAGACTATCAGTTCCACATAAGAATGGCTAAAGAGTCACACGAGTGACGGAGGAGGAATAGACCATGTCAAGAAGGTTTATATGCGGAGTTGCGGTTGCCCTTTGTTTTCTCGTAATGATGTCAAGCGCTATCGAAGCCCAAGTCAACGTTGAACTCAGCGGTGGATTGGCCAGCCCGACGGGGGATCTCAATAAATTCTGGAACGGGGGGCCGGGATTGGCTGGTGCGGTGATGATGGAAATCACTCCCTTCAGCAGAGGTGGCTTGTCCATAGGGTATAACAGGATGGGATTAGATGAGAAAAAAATGCTTGGCTCCATCGGTTCTCCGCAAGGAATGTCCATAAGCGGAGGAGATTTGAGCATATTAAGTATTTGCGGAGAATTGAGGTTGCAGGCGGGAGCGATGGACCGGGCGGTAATCTTCGGCGGAGCAGGGGGAGGATTGTTCATAGTGTCCCTCTCCGATCTCACTATGAGTGATGGGAATTCTTCCATCATAACCAAATACGATACCGAAAACAGGTTCGGGTGGTACATAAATGCGGGGGTTGGTATACCCCTTTCACCTGCAATAAAGATAGGCGCTAAAGCACAGTACAACTTCTACAGCGTGAAAGGCGAAGGATTTCCGGATATATCAGATACGCGTGATTTTCTGCTATTGCAAGCGTTGCTGATAATAGGCATTTAAGGGTGTCGGATGGGTTGCGGTTTGGGTCACGTACCCTGGGAACCGAGCGGAGCGGACAAACCCAGCTCAATATTCCAGTCGGGACATGTAATTCTCGTCCAGGCGCCGATTGTATCTTTCGGCGGCGTGTATAGAGCCGTAGATGCTTCCTGAATACCAGGTAAGGGACAGGAGGGAAAGAAAGCCTCCGAAGACGTACATCCCGCTGTCGAAAGCTTCAACAGTCGAGTATATGAAAACCGCATTCATTATAAGCGCCGAGAAGGCGCTTTTCTTGTGGCCGGCGTAGAGATATCCCGCGCCAGGTATGAACCCGATGAAACCCGCCAGCTTAGGATTTCGATAGCGAGCACTCGATGCTTCCCTGCAGATCGATATATCGCTTTGGGCCAAGCCGTAATAGCCGCTGGACGGCTGGATCTTTGCCAGTTCCTCGGCTGCTTCGCGCCATTTCCGTTCCTGGGCAAGAGCTATGGATCTATAGAAGACGGATTCTTCACCATGCAAACGGCGGCTCAATGCGATAGCCGATCTCGTTTGTTTGCTCTTAATCAGGGAAGAAAAGAGCAACTTTCTCCATAGATTATCGCTTGAATTCAAGGCTAGGGAATCCTTGTTTTTCAAGAGCCAAGAAGCGGCGCGGGAATGTTCCCCCCCGAGAAACAAGGCTTTGCCGATCCCCATGATGGCCCTCGCTCTGAGATCTTTAGCGCTGTCGGGCAGGCAAAATAGGCTCCTCTTGTACTCGGTGATTGCCCTGTAGTAATCGTGGCTTGCAAGCAGGGAGTCGGCGAAAAGCAGGCATAGGGGCGTGTTCGAGGATGCAGCCCGCGAGCCGGGGGCGAGGAAGAAGATCAAAAGGAGCCCCAGAAGCTTAAGGAATCGGATCTTGACGGCGAAACACATTGTCGATTGAAACAACAGGGTAGAATTTCAAATCCCGACCACATCTCAGGAGCCTGTCCCCGGTGGCAAAGAGACCCAACAGGTAGCCTTTGCTGCGAAAGGCCTCTTGAGAATAAAGGGAGCAACTGGGAAACATTGGACAACTTGCTCCCCTGCCAGGGCTCATAACATTTCTGTAGAGCGAGAAAAGCAGTGACACGGGCGAGCTCTCACGATGTTTCGTTCCGGTTGCGGTCGGTAGCTGCGAACGGATGACCAATGGATCGTTCGGAGCGCGGAGCCGGTCGGCCCCGAAGGCGCTTGAGGAGACAAGCATAGCGAGAAACGCCGCCGGGATGAGAGCAGCGCGTAGATGAAGGCAGGTTCTTGCAGGTTTGTCCTCGACTGATTTCATGATTATCGCTGTCGAATATCGATATCCAAACCGCTTATATCATTGTTTCTCACATGGAAAGAATTCGCATGGACCGAATCATGCTGGGAATGATAGAAGCCGAATGGTTCTCCTTTGGTGTACTTTCCGTTACCGTCCTTGTCGACCCACGCGTACAGGGAATCGACGAAGAAATCGGCGTGAACTTTTAAAGCATAATATCCTTGGGAATCAGCGGTGTCACGTATATAGTATTCTATTTCGACGATTATCGTTCCGGATGCGCCCGATGAATTCGTCACCTTGCCCGACAACACAACATTCGGTTCGAGGGGATTGTCTTCCTTGGCGCAGGAGCAAGAGAGAACCAGAATGAGAAGTGTTGCTAACCCGATAGATTTCAATGAGATTTCTGGAACGCTCATATTTTGTCCTCCCCTTCTCGATCAATTGTATGGTATCTATATGCTTCGGATTATGGCATAGAGGATGTAGATTGATTCTCGCCGACTTCAAATCATCAGTCAAGTCAAAGAAAATGAAATGGCGAGGGAAACATAATCCATAGGCTGGAAAAAACCGCCTGGGCTTGATTATGATCAAGGCTTCGAAAAACATGGGGCGTTTTCTTATGTCAGTAGTATGAATACCATCGCCGATCTTACGGTATATCTGTACTTCGCCATCCTGGCCCTTCTCTCGATATACGGGCTGCACCGCTATTTCATACTCTACCTGTATTTCCGCTACTACAAGCGGGGCAAGAACGACCCGCCCGAGCCGCTCGCACCGGGCGAATACCCCGAGGTCACGGTCCAGCTTCCCATATACAACGAGTACTACGTCGCGCCGAGGATCATCCGGGCGGCGGCCGCGCTCGATTACCCGCGGGAGCTCCTGCACATCCAGGTTCTCGACGACTCCACGGACGAGACGCAGGCGGTCGCCCGCGCCACGGTGGACGAACTCGTCGCCGGGGGGTTCCGCGTGGACTACATCCATCGCGAGAAGCGGGAAGGCTACAAGGCCGGAGCCTTGAAAGAGGCGCTCGAGAAGACGAACGCCGAGCTCATCGCGATCTTCGACGCGGACTTCGTTCCCCGGCCTGATTTCTTGAAGCGCATCGTTCCGTATTTCCGGGACGAGAGGATGGGGATGGTGCAGGCCAGGTGGGGATACCTGAACCGAGGCTACAGCCTCCTCACCAGGCTCCAGTCGCTGCTCCTAGACGGGCATTTCATACTCGAACACACGGCGAGGCACTTCTCGGGGCGTTTCTTCAACTTCAACGGCACGGCCGGCGTCTTCAGGCGCCGCGCGATCATCGAAGCGGGCGGATGGGAAGGAGACACGCTCACGGAAGACCTCGACCTGTCGTACCGGGCGCAGATGAAGGGATGGAAGTTCGCCTTCGTCCCCGACGTCGTGGTGCCGAGCGAGCTTCCGGTGGACGTGCACGGTTTCAAGACGCAGCAGCACCGCTGGACGAAAGGGTCGATACAGGTGGGCAGGAAACTCCTGCCGCTTCTCTGGAAGAGCAGCGTACCGTTCAAGGTCAAGCTGGAGGCGACGTTCCACTTGACGGCCAACTTCTGCTACGTGATGCTCGTCCTCCTGTCCGTGCTCATGCCGCTCTCGATAATGTTCCGCTACGAGACCACGTTCCGCGAGTTCTCCTGGATCGAAGCGATCATCTTCCTCTTCACCACGGCCTCGATAAGCTGCTTCTACCTGGTCTCCCAGCGCGAGCTCTACCCCGACTGGAAATGGCGCCTGAAGGACATCCCCTTCATCATGGCGCTCGGTATCGGCATGTGTCTCAACAACGCCTGGGCGGTGATGGAGGCGGTCTTCTCCCGCGAGACTCCTTTCGTCCGCACGGCCAAGTACAGGATCGAGTCGATGCGAGACAACTGGAAGGGAAAGATATATCGCACGATGAACCGCCGTTCGCTCCTCGCCGAGTTCATGTTCGCCGCGTACATGATCGCGGCCGTCGTCGTCCTGGCTGCGATCGGGGACTGGGGTGCGCTTCCGTACGTCTTCCTTTTCGTCGTGGGTTACTGCTACATATTCGGAATAAGCTTCCTTCACTCCAAGTGAACCGGCGGGCGGCGTGAAGGCTGGATGCGGCGCCCGCGTTCCCGGGAAGAGAAATGAGAAGAAAACAGCTCGCGATCGCCGTCCTTGGAACGCTGATGGCGGGGGGATTCTTCGGCATGGCCCTCCTCGGCGACCTGCGCTATTCGCTCGCCGCCTTCTTTCTCCTGTACGGTGCGGTCTTCGTCCTCTACGGAGCGGCCTCGCTGCTCGTCCTCCGCGGGGGGAAAGACCCCGGCACGGGGGAGGCTTCGCCGCAAAGCTCCAACGGAGAAGAAGAACGCGCCGGCGAGGATTCGCCGAACGGCTCTGATAATAATGAACCGCGCGCGCGGCTGGGCCGGGCTTTCCTCCTCGTGATGAGCTTCGCGCTCGTGTTTCGCCTCGCCCTGGTTCCCGCGACTCCCGTCCTCTCCAACGACATCTACCGCTATCTCTGGGAGGGAAGGGTAGGGCTGGCCGGGATGAATCCCTTCTCGCACCCGCCCGACGATCCCGCCCTCGAAGCTCTGCGCGACGGAAACTACGAAAACATAAACCACCGGGACCTCGCCGCGATCTATCCGCCCCTCGCCCAGAGTGTGTTCATGGCCGGCGCGGCGATAGCTCCAAGACTCACGATGCAGAAGATCCTCTTCGTCATCTTCGATCTCGCGTCGGTCCTGATCATCGCGCTCATCCTCGCCGCGCGGGGACGCGATCCCGCGGCGAGCGTCGTATACGCCTGGAACCCGCTCGTCGTCGTCGAGTTCGCCCACTCCGGCCATCTCGATTCGCTGGGGATATTCCTCCTCCTCTCGGGAATCCTATTCCTCGAGAGGCGAAGGCACTTTGCGGGAGCGCTGATGGTTGTGCTCTCGTTTCTCGCCAAGTATTTCACCGGGATCCTCGCCCCGTTCTTCCTTCTCAGAAAGAGGTTCGTGAAGTGGATTCCCCTCTACGTGCTCCTCGCGGCAGCGGCGTACCTGCCTTTCGCCGATGCGGGAACGAAGTTGTTCGGAAGCTTGAAGCTCTACGCGTCGCAGTGGGAGTTCAACTCGCTCGTCTTCACGCTGCTTCGCATAACCGGGCTCGATTCCGTGGCGGCGAGAAGACTGCTCCTCGTCCTTCTCCTCGCCTTTTCCTTTCACCAGGCGCACCGGCGCAGCGATTTTCTCCGTTACTCGTACCTCGTGATCGGTTGCGCCCTGCTCTTGAGCCCCACGGTCTATCCCTGGTACGTCTGCTGGATCGTCCCTTTCCTCTGCTTCTATCCGAACCGGGCCTGGATCCTGTTCACGTTCCTCGTGGTCGCCTCCTACACGGTCCATTATGTCTACCGCACGACGAACTTCTGGTTTCTCGACGAGAGAATATTGTTGATGGAATACGTTCCATTCTATTTCCTGTTGATATACGGCATGCTGGAAGGTTTGCGAAGGGGAGGGCCGGTGAAAGCGAGGTAGCGAGTGAATGTGTCTATCATCATACCGGCCGTGAACGAGGAGGCGTCGCTCCCCCTGGTCCTGGAGGAGATCCCGCGGAGCCTCGTCGCCGAGATAATCGTCGTGGACAACGGCTCGACGGACCGCACGGCCGAGGTCGCCGAGGCGGGGGGAGCGCGCGTGGTGCGCGAACCGAAGAAAGGTTACGGGGCCGCCTGCCTCAAGGGAATCGCGAGCCTGGATCCGGCGTGTGACGTGGTCGTGGTGCTTGACGGCGATCATTCCGACTACCCCGAGGATCTCCCGCTCCTCCTGGATCCCATCGCGCGCGGGGAAGCCGACTTCGTGATCGGCTCCAGGGTCTTGGGCGAAGCGGAGAGAGGGGCCCTCCCCTGGAACCAGCGTTTCGGAAACGCGCTCGCCTGTTCGCTCGTGAGGCTGCTCTACCGCCGGCGTTTCACGGACATGGGGCCCTTCAGGGCGATAAGGAGGGACTCACTGGAGAGGCTCGGGATGGAAGACGAGACTTTCGGGTGGAACGTGGAGATGCAGGTCAAGGCTTTGATCGAGGGATTGCGTATAATAGAGGTGCCAGTCAGGTACCGCAAGCGGAGCGGCCGGTCGAAGATATCCGGCACGGTGAAGGGGACGCTTCTCGCCGGCTGGAAGATAATCGGAACGATAATCAAGTACTATCCCGTATGGCTGAGAAGGAAGGAGAAAAGATGAGAACAAAGACGATGCTCGCATCGCTCGCGCTCGCAGCGGTGGTCGCGTCGGCCGCGCTCGCGGGCTATTCGAGCGCCGA
>CAYXEN010000009.1:13975-27484 GCA_964464035.1 uncultured bacterium
TCCGATCGCTCGCGCCTGGACGCATATCTCGCCGGGGCCGCCGCGCTCCGTACTGAGGAATACGAGGGCTGGAGCGACGAGGAGAAGACGGCGTTCTGGATAAACGTCTACAACGCCCGGACGATGCAGACGATAATCGATCATTACCCCGCGAAGAGCATACGCGGGATAAAGGGAGCATGGGACAAGATGACGTTCACCGTGATGGGCAAGGAACTCACTCTCGACCAGGTGGAGCACGAGATCCTTCGCAAGCGGTTCCACGAGCCGAGGATCCACATGGCGCTGGTATGCGCCGCCGTCTCCTGCCCGCCGCTTCGGGCCGAGCCCTACTCGGGCGACAGGCTCGACGAGCAGCTCGAGGACCAGAGCCGAATCTTCCTCGACGATCCGAGCCGCTTTCACATCGATGCGAAAAGGGGCGTCGTCCTCGTCTCTTCGATACTCGACTGGTACGGCGGCGACTTCGTCGACGCATACGGCGGAAAGAAGGAATTCAAGGGCTACGGCCGGGTCGAGGGCGCGGTCCTCGCGTTCATAAGTTCCCACCTGGACGCCGAGCGAAGGGCCCTGCTCGCCTCGCGGAAGTGGAAGATCGAGTACGCGCACTACGACTGGTCGCTCAATTCCCGGCGCCGCAAGGTGGAGTGAAGGCCGGTAGAGCCGGCGAAGCAAGGATCCAGGGAAGTGTGGACAAATCTCGTCGCCGATACTAGAATCCGTTTCGGGCGCGGGAAAAAGCCGACGACGAGGGAGACGATCATATGAAAAAAGCGCAGACGCACAGGATGTTTTCCAAGATCGCAGGGAGATACGACCTGCTCAACCATATCCTGAGTTTCAACATCGACAAGGCGTGGCGCTCGCGCCTGGTCCGCCGCGCCCGGGCCGACGGCGGCCTGGTGCTCGATGCATGCGCGGGCACGTGCGACGTGGTCGTGGAGATCAAGAAGAGATCGCCCGGCACGAGAGTGATAGGGATCGACCGCTCGCGGGAGATGCTCGAAGTCGGCTGGAAGAAACTCTCCTCGAAGCGCCTCGCCGAAGGCGTGATGATCCTCGAGGGCGACGCGCTCACGTTGCCGTTCCCCGACGATTGTTTCGACGCGGCGACCATGGCTTTCGGCCTCCGCAACCTGGCCGACTACGGGCAGGGAGTGAGGGAGATGGCGAGGGTGGTGAAGCCGGGCGGAGGGATCCACATACTCGAGTTCGGGCCTCCCGCCGGGGGCCCCTTGTGGGCGTTCTACCGGTGGTACTTGCGAAGGGTCGTCCCCCTGGTCGGCGGCATCGTCTCCGGCGAGAGGGGAGCCTACAAGTACCTCACGCTTTCGATCGACGGTTTTCTCGGCGAGGGCCAGGTCCTCGGTCTCATGGCGCAAGCCGGGCTGGAGGGAAATCGTGCGGAAAGACTGAGCGGTGGCATGGTCTACCTGTATTCGGGGAACAAGCCGGCCGCGATGGAGGAAGGTGTGACGAAACATGAGCGAAGAGCTTATAGTCAAGAAGCTTGATTCATCTTTCGTGAAAGCCGTTCTGTCACTATGGGATCGCTCGGAACTGCCCTACAAGCCGCGCGGAAGGGACGAGGCGTCGCTCGTCGCTCGCAGAATAGACGAGGGGAGGGATTGTTTCTACGGGGCCTTCGCCGGAAACGATCTCGTGGGAGTCGTTCTCGTCACCCACGACGGGAGAAAGGGATGGATAAACCGCCTCGCGGTGGATCCCTCCCGGAGGCGCCGGGGGATCGCCCGGCTCCTGATCGCGCGCGCGGAGAAGCATCTCGAAGACGAGGGGATCGAGATCTTCGCGGTTCTCATAGAGGACTACAACACGCCCAGCCTCGAGCTCTTCAAGTCGTGCGACTACGTCTTTCACGACGACATCCATTACCTGAGCAAGCGCAAACACCCAGACGTGTGAAATGATACCCGCCCTCTCGCTCATCTACGCCGCCCTGCTCCTCGGCATCGGTTTCTTTCATCGCACGGACAAGAGCGCCGATAGTTATTTCGTCCTGGGGCGCACGCTCACCTTTCCCGCCTTCGTGGCCTCGCTGGTCTCCACGTGGTACGGCGGCATCCTCGGCGTGGGGGAATTCACCTACCGCTTCGGCATATCCAACTGGCTCGTCTTCGGCGTCCCCTACTACATCGCCGCGCTGATATTCGCACTCTTCATAGCGGGGCGGGCGAGGCGGACGAAGTACTACACCATCCCCGACCTTCTCCATCGGCGCTTCGGGAGAAAGGTCGCCCTCGTCTCGGCGGTGATAATCTTCTTCATGACGGTTCCCGGCGCATACGTCCTCATGCTGGGAATGCTCGTGCACACCGTGTTCGGCTATTCGATCGCGACGGGCGTCGTCGTGGGCACGATCTTCTCGGTCGTCTACGTGTACCGGGGAGGGCTGCGCTCCGTAGTGCGGACCGACCTCTTTCAGTTCGCCCTCATGTATGCCGCTTTCTTGGCGGCCGTAGTCTATCTATTCGTTCATTTCGGGGGACCCGGGGAGATCCTGGGCCGCCTTCCCCGCAGTCACCTCTCGTGGAACGGCGGCAATTCGCCGCAATACGTGCTGGTCTGGTACGTGATCGCCATGGCGACGCTGGTCGAACCGGCCTTCTATCAGCGCTGTTTCGCGGCGGACAGTGAGAAGACGGCGAGGCGGGGGATCCTGGTCTCGATCCTTTTCTGGATCACGTTCGACGCGATGACGACGACGGCGGGCCTGTACGCCCGCGTTCTCCTGCCGGGGCTCGCCAATCCCGCCCTGGCATTTCCGGCCCTCGCCGTCGACATACTTCCCACGGTGCTGGGAGCGTTCTTCGTCCTGGGTCTCCTCGCCACCGTCATGTCCACCATCGACAGCTACGCCTTCATCTCCGCCGTCACTCTCGGCAGGGACATCTACTGGCGCATGAAGAACGAGCGGGACGACCGCTCGCGCAATTACAGCGCGTGGGGTCTTGTCGTGACCGGCCTCGTCGCCGTGTCCTTCGCCCTCGCGTTCGAAAGCGTGGTCGACATATGGCACCACTTCGGGTCGGTGGGCACTCCCGCCCTCCTATTTCCCCTGGCGGCGTCGCTCTCGGGAAGAAAGCTCATGCGCTCGGGGCAGGCCATGGCCGTGATGCTCGCAGGCGGCGGCCTGTCGCTCTTCTGGCTCCTCTCTCCCAGGTTCTTTCCAGGGCTCGGAGGTCGATACCTTCTCGGCCTGGAGCCGATATTCCCCGGGATGATCGTCTCGGGGGCTCTCTTCCTCCTGTTCGCATTGGGGTGGTCTCGACGCGAAGAAGCTCGACAGGTTCAGGATTAGCGGATCGGGTGCTCAAGCCCCGGGAAGTTGAGCTTGAAGTTGCGTTTCCCATGAATTATCTTGGCTTGAAACAACTCCGCAGGCTCGATAACAGAACACGCATTGCCCAGCTGAAGAGCAGCGGGTGGCGGCGATTCGGGGCCCCCGCCGCGCGCAACGAAGCGAGCACGGTGGGGTGAGATCGCTGACAGGACCCGCGGCACTCGGGCTTATTGCCCGCCTCGACGCGCTCCTCCGCTCAGGTCCTCGCGCGCGGAAAGTTATAGCGCGCTGCGGAAATCGCGTCGGAGCGCATCGAGGCAGGCTTCAGAAGCATATATTATTGAAAAGTCGCGACATGAAACCAAACGACAAGAGCACCGTACTCTTCGTCTGTATCGGCAACATGTGCCGCTCGCAGATGGCCGAGGGTTTCGCCCGCGCCCTGGGCGGCGATTTTCTCGAGCCGTGGAGCGCGGGGACCAACCCGACCGGGCTCGTGAGCGGTGACGCCGTCAAGGTGATGGCCGAGAAGGGAATCGACATATCCGAGCAGATGTCGAAGGGGCTCGACGCGGTCCCCATGGCTGAGATGGATTACGTGGTGACGATGGGGTGTTGTTCGCCGGGCAAGATTTGTCCCGTGACCTATGCAGGCGAAAAACTGGAATGGGATATCGAGGATCCGATCGGCAAGCCGATTGAAGTCTTCCGAAGAGTGAGAGACGACATCGAGCGGCGCGTAAGGGCACTGGTGGAGCGGATCTGGAAAGAGAGAAAATCGGTAAGATGACATCCTCCACACCCGACCGATCCGATTGAGTCAAATAAATCGAACTGAGTCAATAGCCGTTCCTTTCATCGATTTTCGAGATCCTCATCAATGATGAAGGCCGGGAAACTTTCATATCTTTTCGGAGTGCTCCTTTCTCTCTTCTTGGCTCTCGATCCGGGGCCGGCCTCCGGCGTTCCCGCCCCCGGCGCGGGCACCGAGCTGAGCGCCGCGGCGGCGAGCGCAGCCGTGGGCACGGGACCGGGTGCCGGGACGTCGACGACTTCGAGCTCGTCCGACACTCTCTACCTCAGTCTCGATGAAGCGGTCCGCCTGGCGCTTGCGAGGAACGAGGACGTCAAGGTCGCCGAGGCCGAGTTCGAAAAGGCCCGCGGACGCAAGACCGAGGCCTACGCGGGCGCCCTCCCCAATGTCTCCCTCCAAGCGGGGTATACCCGCAACGTGCTCCGACCGGTGATCTTCTTTCCCAACCCGGAGACGGACGAGACGATGAAGATCGAGATCGGGGAGAAGAACGACTTCCTCATGGCGGTGGCTTTCTCCCAGCCGCTCTATGCCTTCGGGAGAATCGGGGGCGCGATCAAGATAGCGGATTATTTCATGCGGAGCTCGGAGAAGGACCTCAATGCGGCGCGGCGCAAGATCGAACTCCAGGCCAAGCAGGCGTATTACTCCGTGCTTCTCGCGAGGGAAGCTCTCGATATAAGCGCCAGGACCCTCGAACAGGCGAAAAGGCATCTCGAGGAGACGAGGCTCATGCTGGGGCAGCAGATGGCTTCGCGCTTCGATTCCCTGCGGGCCGTGGTGAGGGTGAAGAACACCGAGCCCATGGTCATCGCTTCGAAGAACGCCTTTACGCTCGCCGAGCTGGATCTCAAGAGAATCGTCGGCATCGAGAGCGCGAGGCCGGTGAAGCTGACCGACAGGCTCGCGTTCGCGCCGGAGAGCCTGAGCCTGGACGATGCGATCGAAGAGGCTCTCGCCAACCGCCCCGACATGGCGTCGCTCCGCCTGCGCGTCGCCATGGCGCAGAAAGTCTACAAGGTGCGAAAAAGGTCGAACTTTCCTTTTCTCTCGCTGGTCGGGAATTTCATCGTGGAAGGCCAGGAGTCCGAGAGATTCTTCCCCAGGAGTGAACGCGTGGCGAAGAGCTTCGGCGTGGGGCTGTCGCTGAGCTTTCCCGTGTTCGACGGGTTCGCCAACCGGGGCAGGGTGAAACAGGCGAAAGCCGATTACGACATAGCGAGGTATTCCTTCGACAAGATGAAGAAAGCGGTCGCCCTTCAGGTGACGCAACTCTACAAACAACTTCAAGCCGACACCGAATCACTCGAGAGCCAGAGGGCGACGGTGGCGATGGCCGAGGAAACGTACCGCCTCGCCCTGGTGAGGTTCCGCAACGGGCTTTCCACTTCGCTCGAACTCAGCGACGCCGAGCTCGCCCTCACCAACGCGAGGCTCAATTACCTGCAGGCTCTCTACGATTGCATCGTGACCAAGGAGCGACTCAAGAACGCCATGGGCTACTAGAGGCGAGGAGCGAGAGAAATGACTGCCAGCAAGAAAGCGAGATTGGTAATAGGCGGGATATTCATACTCTTGGCGATCCTGTTCGCCGTGCGTTTCGTCAAGATGCGTGGGATGAAGCCCGCAAAGAGCATCGACGAGATCCAGGCCGAGAACGGGATACCGGTCGACGTGGTGATCGCGAGAAAGGGGAAGATAGACAAGTACATGAGGCTTCTCGGCAGCGTGCAGGGCTACGAGCAGGTCAGCCTGACGAGCTCGCTCCCTATCGACGTGACCGGCATCGTGAAGCACGAGGGCGACAAGGTACGCAAGGGCGACGTGATAATCCGCCTCGCCCGCGACCGGCGCGGAAACGCGTACCACCAGTACTCGCTGGCGAAGCAGGCCCTGGAGAACGCGGAGCGCGATCTCCAGCGGACGCGGAACCTGTACAGGGAAGGAGCCGTCTCCGAGCAGATGCTCGAGAAGGCCAGGCTGGCTTACCGGAACGCCAAGGCCCAGTACACCCAGGCCCTCTCGATGGTGGATCTCGTCACGCCGATAAACGGGGTCGTCACCAGGATAGACGCCGTCGTGGGAACCGCCGCCGTGCCGGGGGTGCCCTTGGCGACGGTGGCCTCGACGGACAGCGTGCGCATTCGCTGCTTCGTGGGGCAGGACGAGGTTAGATCGCTCGAGCCGGGACAGAAGGCTTTCATCTGCCTGTCGACTCCCGACGGCGATCCCGCGGACGATCCGTTGTGCGATACGGAGGGCGTCGTCAAGACGGTCTCTCTGTCCGCGGACCAGGAAACCAAGCTGTTCCTCGCCGAGATAGTTGCGGGCAACCCCGCCGGCAAGATGAAGCCGGGCCTGGTCGCCAGCGTGTCCGTTCTCGTGGACAGGATCGAGGACGTGGTCACCATCCCCAAGGACGCCGTCGTGAGGAGGGAAAAGGGAGACTTCGTCTATCTGGTGAAGGCCGGCAAGGCGGCCCTGACCAAGGCCGAGCTCGGGGTCGCTGGCGGCGAGCAAATCGCCGTCCGGGCCGGAATAGAGGAGGGCGACACTCTCGTCGTGAGAGGTCAATTCAAACTGTCCGACGGACTCAAGGTCCTGATACACAAAGTGGAGGAGTGAGCAGCCGGTGTTTCTGGCAAGGACCGCAGTGAAGAAACCGGTCATGACGACGATGCTCGTCATGGCCTTCGTAGTGCTCGGCTTCTTTTCCTGGCGCCGCCTCGTGATCGATCTCTTGCCGGACGTGGAGTTCCCCTTCGTCATCGTGACCACCGCCTACCCGGGCGCCGGCCCCAACGAGGTCGAAACCCAGATCACCAAGAAGATAGAAGACGCGGTCAGCACGATAAGCAATCTCAAGAGCCTCGAATCCATCTCCCAGGAGAACGTTTCCATAGTGATGATCGAGTTCGAACTGGGGGTCGACGTCGACGTGTCGGCGAACGAAGTCAAGGACAAGGTCGACGCGATCCTGGCGGATTTTCCCGACGACGCCAAGCCGCCCGTCATCCAGAAGTTCGACATCAACGCCGAGCCGATCATCGACCTCGCCGTCTCCAGCCCCCGGCCGCTCGAGGAGGTCTACCGGATCACCAAGAACGACATAAAGGACTACATATCCCGGGTCGAGGGCGTCGCCTCCGTGGCCATAATAGGAGGACGCGAAAGGGAGATACAGGTCGCAGTGGACAAACGCCTCATGAAGGCGTACGGGTTGTCGCTTCCCATGATAGCCGGCGCCATCGCGGCGGAGAATCTCAACGTGCCCGCGGGCAGGATCACGGAGAAGCGAAAGGAATACACGCTCCGCGTCCTCGGGGAATTCACCGACCTAGATCAACTGAGGAAGATCCGGATCCCCTTGAACGACCATTCCTCCATCGCGCTCGAGAACGTCGCCGAAGTGATAGACGGATTCAAGGACCAGCGCAACCTCGCCCGTTTCAACGGCAAGTCCAGCGTCGGCGTCGAGATCCAGAAGCGTTCAGGGGCGAACACGGTGAAGACTTCCGAGGGGATCTACAAGGTCCTCGAAGAGTTGAAAGACGTCCTCCCGCCGGATTTCGACGTCGCCGTGGCCAAGGACAGGTCCCAGTTCATAAAGGACGCCGTCAAGGACGTGACGCAGAACATCTTCATCGGGATCATCCTCACGACTATCCTTCTCTATCTCTTTTTGCACAGCCTGCGGGTGACGACCATCGCCGCCATCGCCATGCCCACGTCGGTCGTGGCGACTTTTCTCCTCATCGACTTCGCCGGCTTCACGCTCAATATCATGACGCTCATGGCTCTAGGCATCACGGTCGGAGTCCTCGTCACCAACGCGATCGTCGTCCTCGAGAACATCATCCGGCATCTCGAAATGGGCAAACCGTCCGACGAAGCGGCCGTCGACGGGACGAGCGAGATCGCCCTGGCCGTGGTTGCGTCGACCTTGACCAACATCGTCGTCTTCACGCCCATAGCTTTCATGTCGGGGATCGTGGGCAGGTTCTTCTACCAGTTCGGGCTCACCGTCGTCTTCGCCACGCTCTTTTCGCTGCTCGTCTCTTTCACGTTGACTCCGCTCCTCGCGAGCAAATTCTTCCGGGATTACAAGCCGAGGGCGAAGGATGCCGAAGCAGGCGGAGAGGCGCTCCGGGCCGGGAGGGGAGAGGGCGTGCGCAGAAAGTTCGAACGGGCGTGGGACTCGTTCTACGACTCGCTGACCGGCCTTTACAAGAAGAGCCTCGAATCGGCGCTGGCCCACAGGGCGAGGGTGATCGGCATGGTGTTGGTGGTTTTCTTCTTCGCGCTCTTCCTCCTCGGCAGGGTGGGGGGGGAGTTCATGCCGACTCTGGACGAGGGATTCATCACAGTGGAGATAGAGATGCCGCCGGGCAGCAGCATCGGGGAGACCGACGGTGTCCTCAGGGAAGTCGAAGACAAGCTCAGCCGCCTGCCCGAGACCGTCTCGGTGCTCGCCTCGATAGGAGGACCGAACAAGGGTGTCGAAGATGCGACGATCGTGTTGAAGATCGTGCCCAAGAGCGAGCGCGAAATGGGCATCGTAGAATTCGCGAATTCGCTCAAGCCCATGCTGGCCACTATCCCGGACGCGAAGATCAGGGTCAAGGCCACTTCGGGTGGTGCGGGCGAGGATGAATCGGACATAATGATCGATGTGACCGGTCCCGACATCGACGTGCTCAAGACTCTCTCGCAAGTAGTCTACGACTCGGTGGCGACGGTGCAGGGGCTTTCGGGATTGAAGACGAGTTACCAGGCCGAGAAGCCCGAGATAGACTTCGTCCCGGACCGAAAGGAGCTGGATCGTTTCGGGCTGAGCTCGCTGGCGCTGGCGATGGCGCTTCGTGCCGGCTACGAGGGGGACGTGACTTCGCGCTACCGTGAAGCCAACGACGAGTACGACATCAGGGTGAGGTATGCCGAAGACGAGAGGGACGAGGTCGGTGACCTCGCCGCCACGGAGATTCAAGCCGGCGATTACGTCGTGCCGCTCACACAGCTGGGGAGGATCGAGTTCGGCACGACGCAACGCGAGATTCTCCGGCGCAACCGGGAGAAGCTGATCCGCATCGAGGCGAACGTGGGCAGCGGGACGTTGAACGAGCTGGTGGGGGAGATACGATCGAAAGTCGCCGGGATCGATTTTCCCCCGGGCTACAGGATACATTACGGCGGCATGGTGGAGATGCAGGAGGAATCCTTCGCGTCGATATTCACGGCGCTCATCCTGGCGATCATACTCACGTACATGGTTCTCGCGGGGGTGCTGGAGTCGTTTCTCCACCCGATAACGGTGATGATGACGCTGCCCCTGGGACTGGTGGGCATGAGCTTCGCCCTCTTCATAACGGGGCAGACTATCAACATCTTCTCCCTGATGGCGCTGGTCATGCTGGTGGGGATCGTGGTGAACAACGCGATCCTGCTCTTGGATTACACCTCGGTGCTTCGCTCGCGGGGGATGGCGAAGCGACAGGCCCTGCTCGAGGCATGCCCGGTTCGCCTGCGCCCTATCATCATATCGAACCTCGCAATCGCGATCGGGATGCTCCCGCAGGCCCTGGGCGGCGCGGGGAGCGAGTTCAGGGCGGTGATGGCGATCGTCACGATGGGGGGCGTCCTGGTCTCGGCTGTGTTCACTCTCTACGTGGTCCCGGTGATTTATGATTTGCTTGATAGGGGCAAGTGAGTTCGCATATGATCGTGCGGCGGGCGGCCCGGATCGCCGCCACCCGCTGCTTGGGGCTCGCAGCCGAAGTGCCGCGGGTCCTGTCGGCGATCTCACCCCACCGTGCTCACTTCGCTGCGCGCGGCGGGGGCCCCGAATCGCCGCCACCCGCTGCCTGATGGCTCCGAAGATGAGGAAGCGTGAGATATGCCATTGACGAACCGTCGGCGCGGAGCGAGCGAGGATCCACCGCCGCCAGGCGGTTAGCCGAGCGAAGCGGGCGCCGGTGAGGAGATGGCATGTCGAGCGCTTCGAAAGCGCCACATCCGAGTCGCCGCTACCAGTTGCTTGGGAGAGAAGAGGGGGTATGAGATGAAATCGCTGGATCCGATTTTCAAGCCCAGGTCCGTGGCCATCGTGGGGGCCACGGCGAGAAAAGGCAGCATCGGGCACGAACTCCTCCACAACCTCATAGAGTTCGAATTCAACGGCAAGCTCTTCCCCGTAAACGCCAAGTACGAATTCATACACAGCATAAAAGCATATCCTTCCGTCTTGAGCATCCCCGACGAAGTGGATCTCGCGATCATCATCGTTCCCAAGGAAAAAGTCCTCGACGTGGCGGAGAACTGCGGCAAGAAGGGCGTGAAGGGACTCGTCGTCATCAGCGCCGGTTTCAAGGAGGTCGGCGGAGAGGGAGAAGAGCGGGAGAATGCCTTGAAGGCGCTCGCCGAGAAATACGGTTTCCGCATAGTCGGTCCCAACTGCATGGGCCTGATAAACGCCACCCCCGGCGTACGCCTGAACGCGACTTTCGCCCCCGTGGAACCCGAGGCGGGAGCCCTCGCCATGATGTCGCAAAGCGGCGCCCTGGGCGTGGCGATCCTTCTCGCCGCCAAGCAGCTCAACATCGGCCTTTCCTACTTCATCAGCGTGGGCAACAAGGCGGACATCTCGGGCAACGATCTTCTCGAGTACTGGGAACACGACGAGCATACGAAAGTGATAGCTCTCTACCTCGAGTCATTCGGAAATCCCCGGCGTTTCACGCATCTCTCCAAGAGGATCACGAAGAAGAAACCCATCGTGGTCGTGAAGTCGGGTACCACAGCCGCCGGGGCGAGGGCCGCTTCCTCCCACACGGGCGCGCTGGCCGGCATGGAGATAGCGGTCGATGCCCTTCTTCGCCAATGCGGAGTGCTGCGCGTCTCCACGATAGAGGAGATGATGGACCTCGTTCTCGGTTTCACCAAGTGCCCCCTGCCCCGGGGCGACCGCGTCTGCATACTGACCAACGCAGGAGGCCCGGGCATCATGGCGGCGGACGCGGTGGAGAACCAGGGGCTCAAGATCGCGAGCTTGAGCGACGCCACCAAGAAGGCCATCGAGAAAATCCTTCCGCAGGAGGCGAGCGTGCGCAACCCCGTGGACATGCTCGCCGGGGCTGGCGCGGACGAGTACGCTCGTGCAACCGAACTAGTGCTCGCCGACGAGAACGTCGACATGGTCATCGTGATCTTCGTTCCGCCCATCATGATCGAACCCAAGGAAGTGGTCAGAGGATTGACCGAGGTCATCAAGAAACACGACAAGGCCGTTTTCATGGTGCTCATGGCGGAGGAAAGGTACCTCAAGGAGCTTCCCGCCGAGATCAACGACGCCCCTCCTTTCTACATCTTTCCGGAGACGGCGGTGCGGGTAGCCTATCTCATGTGGAGGTACAAGCAGTGGCGGGGAAAGAGCGAGGGGAAAATCGGGGCTTTCGAGGTGGAGCGAAGCAAGATAAGCGATCTCATCTGCATGAAACAGAAAGAAGGCGGCGGTTACCTCGAGCCGGTGGAGACCTACCGCATCCTGGAAGACTACGGGTTCCCCGTGTGCCGGTTCGCGATGGTCCCCAAGAAGGGGGATCTCATCGAAGCGGCCGAGAGGGTCGGTTACCCGGTCGTCCTCAAGGTGGACGGGAAGGGGATCATCCACAAATCCGACGTGGGCGGCGTCGTAGTCGACATCAAGAACAGCGAAGAGCTGAGGGCGGCGCGCCGCCGGATCGAGGAGAGGCTCGAGGACGCGGGATTGATGGACAAGGTCAAAGGGTTCCTCGTCCAGGAGATGGCCCGGGGCGGCAAGGAAGTGATCCTCGGCATGACCATGGACGAGAAATTCGGTCCTCTCATCATGTTCGGCATGGGCGGCAAGTACGTGGAGATAATGAAGGACATAAGCTTCCGCGTGATGCCGGTCACCGACATCGATGCCTGGGAGATGGTGAAGAGCATCCGCGGATATCCCATCCTCGAGGGAGTCAGGGGCGAGGAGCGCGTGGACATAGAATTCATCGTGGAGTCGATCCAGCGACTCTCCCAGCTGGTGAACGACATCCATTGCCTCGAGGAACTCGACCTCAATCCTTTCATCGTGACGCCGGATCGGGCGACGTGCCGTGTGGTGGATGCGAGGATCAAGATAAGCAGCAGGGAACTGTACTGAGGACTAGCCGAAGGCCACGTCGAGAATCATCATGACCACGAATCCCAGCATGGCGCCCATGGTGGCGACGTCGGTATTCCCGCCCCGCTGGGATTCCGGAACCACCTCTTCCACCACGACGAAGATCATCGCTCCCGCCGCGAACGCCAGCGCGTAAGGGAGAATCGGCCGGGCGTAGACTACGGCCACGGCCCCGAGCACGCCCGCGATCGGTTCCACCACGGCGGACAGTTGCCCGTAGAAGAAGCTCCTGAACCGGGACATCCCTTCCCTTCTGAGCGGCATGGCGACCGCGATTCCCTCGGGAAAGTTCTGGATCCCGATGCCGATGGCGAGCGCTATCGCGCCGGCCATCGTCGCCGAAGGAATGCCGGCCGCGACGGCCCCGAAAGCGACTCCCACCGCAAGTCCCTCGGGTATGTTGTGCAGGGTTATGGCTAGGATGAGGAGCGTTGTCCTCCTCCATTGCGTGCTGATCCCCTCGGCTTCCTCGGAAGGGAACCCTATGTGAAGGTGGGGAAGGATCCTGTCGATGCCTCTCAGCACGACGGCCCCAAGGAGAAAGCCCAGCGCGGGGGGCGCCCAGGGGGGAATGCCCTTCTCCCGTGACATCTCGATCGCCGGGGCGAGAAGGGACCAGTAGCTGGCCGCGATCATCACGCCCGCCGCGAAACCGAGCATGCCGTCGAGGAGCCTGCGGTTCACGTTTTTCACGAGGAGAACCATGGAGGCTCCAAGGGCGGTGACGAACCACGTGAAGAGCGTGGCCAGGAGAGCCTGCAGGATCGGGTTCAAGTTCGAGAGAAAGACTCCCATGTCGGCATCCTATAGGAGAAAGGCTGCTGCCCGCAAGGGCTTACTTCGCGAGTATCTCGAACTCGGGGGGATTGAGAATGTGTTTCTTCACGGCACAGAGATTGGCGACTTTCTTCACCGTTTCCCTGTACTTGTCCGGGAACCCCGGCGGCAGGTTTATCTGGATGGTCATCTTGTCTATCATGCGCGATTCAGGGTTGAAGCGCGTGTGCAGCTCGAGACCGAGTCCCTCCGATGAGATGCCTCTCTCGCTGCAGAAGTTCAAGACGTAGATGCCCGCACAGGTCCCGATGGATGCCAGGAAAAGGTCGAACGGCGCCGGAGCGGAGTCGTCTCCTCCCGCCGACTTCGGCTGGTCGGTGTGTACGGTGAATCCATTGAAGTGCGCGTCGACGCGCTTGT
>CAYXEN010000009.1:27584-40684 GCA_964464035.1 uncultured bacterium
CCGGCCCGCCCGCA
Source organism: uncultured bacterium (assembly GCA_964464035.1). Taxonomy (GTDB): domain Bacteria; phylum Krumholzibacteriota; class Krumholzibacteriia; order WVZY01; family WVZY01; genus CAYXEN01. The sequence continues at coordinate 27,599 of CAYXEN010000009.1, forward strand.
GTTTCTTTATCGACGGCTTCAAGCTAATATGTTCGCATGAATTTGTCGATGGTATTTCCGCGGGCGGCGCCGTTTCATCGCCGGCCCTATTATTGATTGGGATTCCGCGCCCGATGTGCTAGAATATTCCGGGACTCGGTTCACGAACAGGAACCTTGCTGCGATTCGAGAAGGAGCGCCATGAAACGCAAGATGAGATTCCAGGTCCTGATTTTTTTTGTCCCCTTCTTGTTCTATCCTGCCGCCGGACATCCGCAGGACGGATGCATATCGAAGGGCTGTCACGAGGACTTCGACAAGTTCGAGGTGAAGCATCCCATCATGGAGGAAGGGTGCGAGAACTGCCACGAACTCCAGAGCGAGAAGGATCACAAGTTCACCCTTGTCGAAGAGGGAAACGATCTTTGTCTCATGTGCCACGACGACGTCGTCGAAGGCGAGCGCAAGCACGGGGCGATAGAAGCGGGCGGGTGCACGATATGTCACGATCCGCACGGAAGTTCCAGGAAACGGCTCCTCGCGATGGCCTTTCCCGAGGGTCTCTACGCTCCCTGGTCGCCGGACAACTATGAACTATGTTTTTCCTGCCATGAGGAATCGCTGGTGGGAGAGAGGTCGACCACGGAAGCGACCGCCTTCCGTGACGGCAAACGCAACCTCCATTCCGTGCACGTGGGCAGGGAGACCAAGGGAAGAACCTGCCTGATGTGCCATTATCCTCACGCGGGCTCCAGCCATGCGCTCCTGCGCGAAAGCACCCCTTTCGGAAAGTGGAACCTGAGCATCAGGTGGAAGGGAAGCGACAAGGGCGGTAGCTGCGCCCCCTCGTGCCACAAGAAGAGAAGCTACGACCGTTCGCGGAGCGGTTCCGATCAGTAGCTCTTGGGGTCGTGGTTCTTGTTGTGGCACTTGAGGTAGCATTTGCCGCGACGCTGTCCCAGGTCGATGAATTCCAGCTTTCCCGAGTTGCTGGGCTGCACTTCGAGCGTGTTGAAATTGATCAGGTGAGCGTTGTTCGTGGAATTGCCCTGTGCTGAACTTATGCCGTGGGGATCGTGGCATGTCGCGCAGGACGCCTTTTCCCCTTCGATGTGTTTCTTGTGCTCCTTGAAGCTCTGGTTGCCGAGGATGCTCGAACGGCTGTGGCACTTGTAGCACAACGCATAGAGAGCCGAACTCTCCCTCATGCCGTTCGAGGTCTCGTAGCGTCTCTCCAGCAGGGGCTCCCATGCCGACCCGTGCGGCCCGTTCGCCCCCTGTCCTCCCGCGTTCGTCCCCGTGTCGCTCGAGTGGCAATCCGTGCAGTAGATGATGCTCGCAGTCGTATAGGGCGAGATCAGGCTCGGCACGAACTGGTTCTTGCCCGGTGCCTCGACGGGATGAAAAGAAGGATTGTTGGGATCGAATTCGAGTCGCGTGTTCGTCTCGTTTATCACGCGCGGGACGTGCGGCGTGGTGGAATGTTGGCCCGCGTGACACTTGAAGCATATCTCGTATTCGTAGCCGGCTTCTTCTACGAGGTCGCCGGCGGCGTTCACACCTGAAACCCCTTTCGTCAGGCTGCGGTTGAAAGGGGCCTGCTCGTTGCCAAGGGAATTGGCCGAGTGAGGATCGTGGCAGTCGAGACACTCGACGTGCTTGTTCATCGTGTAGGGATCCTCGCCGGGTTCATGGATTCCCTGGTAGTTGTCCACCGGATGCGTGGAGAGCTTGGCGAAGTCGGCCTCCAGGTCCTTCGAAGCCGTGTGACCGTTGTGGCACTTGAGGCAGTTCTGTTCTTCCAGGGGATCGTAGAGGAGCCTTTCGGGTTCACCTGCGAGATGAGGCGTATGGCAATTGGCGCAGGCGTTGGCGGCGACCGTCTGCTCGTTCGTGTAAGGCCACGGATCGGGAGGAGTGCCGTCCCAGGTGTTCGAGGAGGTGGCGTGGCTCGAATTCTCCCAGTAGTTCTTGATGTGGCATCTCTTGCACAGGGCGGATTGCTGGTTGCTCTCCCGGAGGAAATGCCCGTGTATGTCGTTGTGGGCGTCGTGGCAGGAAGTGCACTGCATGCGCCCTTGTGGGTCGAGATGGATATCGGGATTGTTCGTGGGATCCGCGATCTCGGGATTGGCCGCCGATACGCTCGGATCGTACGTGAAGCTCACCGGGTGATCGTCGCTCAAGTCCGTTCCCACGAGGCTCCTTCCCCGGGGAAACTGGTACGTCATACTCAGCTGGGCGCTCTCGCTGATGAGAAGCCCCAGTGCGATGGTCCCGTCGTGACAGCTCAGGCAAAGCTTCGAAGTGCCGTTCGGTTGGCCGGGAAGTATGTGCATCGAAGAACTCTGGTAGGGAAGATAACTCGCCTGCGTCTCTGCCTTGTTCCAGAGCGGCCCAGAGGTGCCGGCTCTGTGGGGAGTGTGGCAGAAGATACAGATGCGAGTCTCCGAGGAGGCCTTGACCTCGCCCGGGCCGCTCACCGACAGGTTGTGCTTCGTCGAGACGATGGTCGCGGATTGCGCCCGGGCATCCCCGCCGGGAACCAAGGCCAGACTTCCCGCCAGTATCGATGCCGCTGCAAGCGATGCGAATGTTCTAGCGTCGTTCTTCATGCGTGTCCTCTCCCGCTACGTAGTCGAAGAATTGAACGGCCTGGTTGTACGCGTCGGCAACGTATATCCTGTCCTCGTCGTCTATGTATATGCCGCTCGGCAGATAGAACCTGCCGGGGCCGTAACCGGAAGACCCGAAGGCCAGCAGCATCTCCCCCTCGGGGGAGAACACCTGAACGTTGTCGAAAAGGGCGTCGACGACGTATATGTGTCCCTCGCTGTCGACCGCCACGCCTCTCGGCTTCGAGAAGGTTCCCGGCCCGTCGCCGGCATAGCCGAATTCGGATATGAAGGAGCCGTCTGCGGTGAGGACCTGTACCCGGAAGTTCATCGAGTCGGTCACAACCAGGCGGCCGTCGGCCGTACAGGTCACGTTGGTGGGAAAGTTGAATTGACCCTCTCCCGTCCCCCTCGTTCCTATCTTTTTCTCGACCTCCCCCGACAGGGTCGTTCGGTAGATGCAATGCCCTTTCGTGTCCACGACGTAGAGATGCCCGCCGTCGGGGGAAGCGGCGATTCCCGTCGGCCGCTCGAACAAGCCGCCTCCGAAAGTGCCGAGGACCTTTCCGCGCTTGTCGATTACGAATACGACTCCCCTGACCGAGTCGGTCACGAACAGTTTGTCTCCCGCGATGGCGATGCCTATCGGGGAGAGCAGCTCGTGGTCGGCCGTGATCTCCGCCTTCTTCCTGCCCTTTGGAGAGAAGATGACTACCTTTCTAAGCCCCGTATCGACTACGTAGAGATCACCCGCCGCGTCCTTGGCGAGACCGTAGGGGCTTCGCAGAACCTCCGCCTTCTTGCCGGTGACGATCCTCCCCAACCGGCTCCAGATCCCCCTGTCGGACGATGCGGCCTTCTTCGCGAATATCGCTCCGGCGAATCTTATCCTGGCCTTTTCGGGGGCGGACGGCCATGAAAGTCCGCCGGTCTCCTTCTCGACGGTGCGCGAGCAGGAAAACAGCAGAGCCGCCGCCAGGAGAGGCGGCATGATTCTCGACGATCTTCCGGGGAATGATCCGCGCATCCGGCGCTCCTCTTTCAGAAATACCTGCGCAACTGCGTCTTCAGGTAGAATCGACTTCGCTTCTCGAGCCCCTCGATCCTGCCGTGCTCGTACGCCGCCGAGCAGATGAACTCTATCTGGCCGTAGTCGAACTTGAACTCGTTCTCGAGACCGTAGAGGAGACTTGCATCCCCCTGACCCTTGTGGTCCCGGTAATAGGAGCGGAGATTGGTCCTCAAGCTGCGAGACAGGCGTTTCTTGAAGCCGAAGACCACGTCCCAGAGAGTCGCCTTGACCGGTGTCCCGATGAAGTCTATCGATGTGTAGTCGGCCTGGAAATTGATCTGGCTCGAGGATGAGAAGTTGAAGTACATGTATTCGTTCATTCGCCGCGATATGTAAGGGTTGATATCGGCCCGGTAATCCTGGTATTCGAACGTCGACGTGGTCCCGGAGATCATTCCCTGCAGGGTCAAGACACTGTGATCGATGTCCTGCAGGTAGTCGCCGGCGACACCGGAGAGAAGCGACTGATCAGAGATCTTCCTCCGGTAGGTCACCGTGACGTGATTCTTGACGTTCACGCCCACGTTCCACTGGTCGGTGATCGTTTTGTAGGACAGGGACGGGTCGACGTCGAAATCATAGCTCACCAGAACGGACGCGTTCTCGGGGATGTTGCCGCCCGGGAGCCTTATGATCTCCGTGTAGCTGTTGAAGGCTCGCACGATATAGTCTATCCCTTCCTCGTAGAGGACGACGCCGCGGTCGTCCCATATCTCGATCGTCTCCGGCTTGATGAATTGCCTGTCCAGGAAGAGGGGGACGCCGGGAGTGAATTGGTGATTCTCCTTGATCACGGAAGCGACGTCCTCCAGGAAGTTCTGCCACTCCTCGAGGTACCTCGCCGAGTATCCGCCCTCGATCCTCCCGAAGAACGTGGACTTCTGGTAGTTGAACCTGAGCTCGCCTCCCTTGTCCACTTGTCTGCCGCGATCGAAACCGAAGGACGTGTTGAAGATCTCGAGGGAGCTCAAGAGGCTCTCGTACAACTTGTGCGTCAAGATGGCCTGGTAGGTCTCGGTCTTGTTGCTGAGATCGCCGGACGTGCCGCTCGAATTGGAGTAGGCCAGCTGCGCGGACAGGTTTTTCATCATGTTTGCGTTGAGGTTCTCCTGGATGCCGATGTTACGCGTGTTGTAACCGTCCTTCTGGCTGTAGTACTGGACGTTGGACAGGAGCTGCACTCTCGCCCTGGCCGATGGATTGATCGTGTTCTGGAACTCGGCCTGCTCGATCAGGCTCTTCACGTTTCTCTCCGATCGCCATATATCGGAAGCTTCACCCCTCAGGATGGTCTTGGCGAGACGGTTCTCGTTGGAGACGTCCAGGCGGAGGTTCTTCCTTCTTTCCAGGTAATAGTAGAAGCCGTATCCCTCCTGTTCCGTCTCCGTCGCCTGCAAGGCCAGCGGCAGAACCTGGGACTCGACCTGCATCATGGCCCCGTATCGGCGCGTGATGAGATCGCGTCTCGACCAGTACGTGTTGTCCACGGTGGTGGTTATCCGCGAGGCGAAGAAGCGGAAGTTTACGGGCAGGCGCCGCAGAAACTCGGCTTCGAGGTTGTAGTCCCTTATCCCCAGGTTCGTCCCGTAGTCCTGGGCCGGGGAGAGCCGCAAGAACTCCTGCTTCTTCGTCCAAGTGAAAGACGTCTTCAGCTTCAAGAAATTGGGATGATAGACGTAGCTCGTCGCTTCGAGCGAGGGTTCCTCGATGAACCTGTGGGCCTTGGAGAAGACGTTCTGCAGGCGGTTCTCCTTTTGCCAAACGTCCCTCTGGTACTCGTAACCGAAACCGAGGTACCCGTCGTAGGACGTGATCTTGAGTGCCCTGATCTCCTGGGCCGCCGTGACGGCGGGCATCATGACGGCAAGCAAGATGGAGAGAAAGGCCAGGCGGGCTGCGGCCTTCGTCCCGCGGCTGGAGATGCACGCGTCGATCCTTTGCGATGTCCTGCGGCTCATGAAGCGTTCAATCATGCCCGTCCTCCTGCCCGGCTTGCGAGAACTCTTGCATGCTCTCGATCGAAGTCTTGGATGCGTTCAACGTGCGGACGAGGAACCGGCGCTCGCTCATGTGGGGATCGTGACACGCCAGGCAATTCCCTTCGTCTCGTCCGGCCGATGGTCCTCCCTCCTCGTGCGCGAACTCGTCGCTTTCGTCCGAGCCGTGGCAGGAGAGGCAGAGCTTCCTTCCCGGCTTTTCGCGAAGCATGTACGGGTTGCGGGACTGGTGAGGGTTGTGGCACTCGGTGCACTCGCCGGCGGCCACGGGCCCGTGAAAGAACTTGCCTTCGTTGCCGGGATCGTCGGGGGATTTTTCGCTGTGACAGTACACGCACAGTTCCTCGGGCGGGCGGGCGAGTCTGCCCGAGCTGGCGGCGATCGAATTGAACGAAGGCTTTACGCTCGAACCCTGCACCATGGAACTCCTGAAACTCTTCGTGCCGGGAAGAGCATGGCAGGCTCCGCATTCCTTGGCTGCGTACGGGCCATGGACGACCATCTTTATCTCTTCTATCTTCCACTTGGCGACCTGCCTGGCGGCCAGGCTGTCCACGGCGGCGCGCTCCGCCTCCGTCTTCGGCGGCGGCACACCGTCGAAGAGTTTGCTCATCACCTTGTACCTCGTCTGGGACGAGCAGCCGAGGACGGTGAGGGCAAGAACCCACGGGAGCAACGCCAGCACGCCGGGCGAAGCCCCCGCCGCCGGCGTCGCGTTCTTGCGCCCGGTAGAGGCTCTCAGGCTCGTATCCCGATCACTTCTTCTTGGCGTGGCCGAATCCATATACGTTGATCTTTCTTTCCCCGTACTGGTTGGATACGAGGATGAGGTATTCCACCTCGAAGTCGTCCGCGGCATACTTGCGGAAGTAGTCCACGTTGTCGTAGTCGATGATTATATGGGCGGGCAGGTACATCGAGCCCGGCTCGGATCCGCCGCCTCCGAAGAAAAGGAGCACGTCCCCGGTCTGGTCGAATATCTGCACGTTCTCGAAGGCGCTGTCCACGACGTAGAGATGCCCTTCGCGATCCAGTGCTATGCCCTTGGGCCGGGTGAAGGCGCCGATGCCGTCGCCTGCCTTTCCGAATACCTTGAGCAACTTGCCGGTCCGGTCGAATTCTTGAACCCGGAAGTTGATCGTGTCGGTCACGTAGATATTGCCCTCGGCGTCGACCGCCAGATTGGTCGGCTTCAGGAACTGGCCTTTCTCGTTGCCGCCCTTGCCCCACTTGAAGAGCACCTCGCCGGTCTCCCTGTCTCTTGCCTCTATCTCGTTGTCCTTGGCGTCGGCGACGTATATGGTGTCACCCTCGACCACGGCGTCGGTCGGGAGCATCTCTTCCTTGTCGCCGATGGCCGTCACGTATTTGTCGTTCTTGTCGAAGACGACGATCTGCCCCCTGCCGATGTCGGCGACGTACTTGTTGCCTTCGGCGTCTATGAATACGTGGATCGGTTTTTTCAGCTTGCCGCGCCCCTTGGCCGGGAACAGGTAGAATTTCCTCTTCTCGAGGTCGATGACCACGATGGTGCCGAACAACGTGTCGCAGACGTAGATCTTGCCGTCGTGGATCCTGAGCCCGTAAGGCTTGCCGAGGCCTTTGAGCGTGTTCTTCGTCCCGACGATCGCCTTCTCGAACCACGAGGGTTCGGATTCGATGTCGGCGGAGGAATTGATCGACCTCAGGTACTGAATCTTCGGTTCCTGCGGCGCGGGAGGATAGAATACCTCGAGAGACCCCTTGCGGACAGGGGCCGACGAGCACCCCGCCATGACCAGCGCGGCCACGGCGGCGAATCTCGTGAACCATTCGACGGACTTCATAGAAATCATTTCCACCCCTTCACTCCAATGGAGAAAACGATCTGCCAAACCGTGTATGTCCGGACAATGCCGTTCAAGGAAGCAGAGCACTGGATCCTGTACCATGAGCAGGTATCGCGAGGACCGCGTGCGGCGCTTTGGAATCCCGTTTGATTGCGCTCCTTCTCGAATGCAACTTGTGTACCTTGACTCTAGAACTCTTGTTTTACGGGAATCGCCGCGACGTCCTCGAGGACCCGTGCTCATAAGGTTTTGTCTTCGATCGGATTATCCAGCTCCTCTCCTTGCGCCGGATCCCGGGCGGCTCCAAGCCCGCAATGAGGGGGAGGCCCCACCTTGTGCCATAGGGCGCAGATGTGTGTGATATGGCCGATGAAGGGACCCGAGGGGCTCGCAGGGGGCATCAGCCGGGCATAACGGACAAACAGGGTCCAGAGCATGACAAAGTATTTTTTATAGGTGATTATGAGGGGCGGAAATAGTATAATTACGAACGACATGCCCGTGAAATGGGGGAGGCCGGCGGGGCAGAACCGTCCAGAGTCGATTTGGTGTTTTCCAGCTTCTAAACCGGAATGGGAAAAGGACTGATACTCATAGTAGACGATGAAAAACTCGTGCGCTACAGCCTGTCCGAAGGACTGCGCAAGCTGGGCTACCGTACCAGGGAATGCACCAGCGGTGAAGAGGCGCTGGACGAAGTCAAGCGGGAGCTTCCGAGCCTCGTGATCCTCGATCTCAAGCTCCCGGGAATCTCGGGCATGGATACCCTGGCGCGCATGAAGGACTACTACCCGGATCTCCCCGTGGTGATGCTCACCGCCTACGCCGACGTCTCCTCGGCCGTCGAAGCGATGCGACTCGGTGCCTACGACTACTTGAACAAGCCTTTCATCATAGACGAGTTCAAGATCGTCGTGGAGAAAGCCCTCGAGACGTCGCGGCTCAGGCTCAAGGAATCGGATTTCATAGCGCGCCAGAGACGCCAGTACACGTTCGATCATATCATCGGCGAGTCGAGGGCCATGAAAGAGGTCAAGAAGCTCGTCATGAAGGTGGCGAGGAACAATCTCTCCACGGTATTCCTCCAGGGTGAGACGGGCACGGGCAAGGATCTCATAGCCCAGGTTCTTCATTACGAGAGTTCGCGCTTCGACCAGCCTTTCGTCGCGATAAACAGTCCGTCGCTCGCCGATACTCTCTTCGAGAGCGAGCTCTTCGGCCACGAGAAGGGGGCTTTCACCGACGCCAAGGCGACGAAGAAGGGGCTCATCGAGCTGGCGGACGGCGGCACCGTGTTCCTCAACGAGATAGGGGATCTCAAGCCCAACGCCCAGGTCAACCTTCTCCATATCCTCGAGGAGAAGAAGTTCAGGAGAGTAGGCGGAATCACCGATGTCGACGTGGACGTGAGAATCGTGGCCGCGACCAACCGGGACCTGAAGCGTCTCGTCGAGGATGGAAGCTTTCGTGAAGATCTCTATTACAGGTTGAACGTGATCCCCATCCACCTGCCGCCCTTGAGGGAACGCAAGGGCGACGAGATACTCCTGGCGAGGCACTTCCTGCGCGAGCTCAGCGCGTCTTTCGGCAAGCCGATCGAGCGTTTCTCCCCAGAAACGGAGAAGATGATCAGCGAGTATCACTGGCCGGGCAACGTGCGCGAATTGAGGAACGTCATCGAGAGGGCGGTGCTGCTCTGTGAGAGCGAAGTCATCGACAAGAAAGATTTCCCCCTCGAGGTGGGGCCGAGAGCGAGAAAGATCGGGGGAAACGGCCACGACGGTGATTTCCGGCTGCCGCCCGAGGGCATATCGATCGACGAGGTCGAGAAGCAGCTCATCATCCAAGCCCTGGAGCGGACGTCGTGGAACCAGACTCGCGCGGCCGAAGCGCTCGGCATAGGGCGGGACGCGCTGCGTTACCGGATGAAGAAGTTCAACCTCCTCAAGAAGGATTGATCGGGATCCTCTCCGTTGCGACGGCGCGTGCTTTCGTTAAATCACTCAGAACGTCGCCATATAGCGCTGTGATTCCTACCGAACTATCACTGCAATAAAAGTCCATAACCATTGAATCTCTTGAAATACCAGAGCTTAAGCAGGCCTTCGGCTTCATCCGCTTTGTAGGCACCGCATTTGCCTTTCCTCGAGGCAAATCTTTCCGCGGAATGGAGGTGAAGCAAGCGGGTCGAGACGGCATCGAGGCGGACGATGCTGCGCCCTAGGGCAAAAACGTTTCGGCCGGAGCCTAAACTATGAAAGCAGCGAAGATTCTTTTTGTATCGTTGGCTCTCGTCTCCCTCCTGGGAGCGACTGCGTTTGCTGGCGGTAGTGGAACTGGCATCGTGGGAAGCCCTCACGATTTCAGTGCGGAAGGCTGGAACTCCAATAGGATCGAGATCTGCCGCGTCTGCCACATTCCTCACGACCACGGAAGAACGCTTGGTGACAACGGACTGCTCTGGAACCACGAGGTTTCCACGCAGACCTTCACCATGTACTCGAGCATTCTTGGTCCTCTGGACGGCACGCAGGATTCTCAGCCCAGTGGAGTTTCCAAGCTTTGCTTGAGCTGCCATGACGGGACCGTGGCTGTCGACAACTTCGATGGTAACACATCGGGTACGGTGTATATCGGCAGCTTCGACGCCGACTACGAGATCAATGCGGATCTCAACAGGACTCACCCGATCTCGGTGACCTACAATACCGCTGATCCGGGGTTGAATCCCTTGACGACGACCATGGGCACTTCCGGAACGATCGAGGATGTTCTGGACAACGGGAAGGTGCAGTGCTCGAGTTGTCACGATGTGCATGATCAGGAGTCAGTGGCGAATACTCACCTGCTTCGCGTTCGCCAGAAAGGCGATGCGGGAACGGGTGCCGGAGCCAGCTCCCTGTGTCTGACATGCCATAACAAGTAGTTCGTCGCTCAGGAGAAGAGAGCCTGCGACGAATCGCCCCGACCGGCTTCCGCTGGAGTCCCGTTGCCGGTCGGGGTTCTCTTTATCCGCAGCATGCGGGTTCCCGCCTTTTCGTTTCACAAGGCATGGAGAGAAGTGAGAGGGGTTCAGCCCACCACGTAGGGGTCCCTGGTTAAGCCCGGCTTGTTGAACCGTTCGAGGCTCAAGCCATCTATGGGAAGCGAGGTTCGTCCCGTGAGGATCAGTTCACTCAAGAGCTTGGCCACGATGGGCGAGAGCATGAACCCGTGTCCGCTGAAACCACAGGCGTGGTAGTAGCCTCCGACGCCCGCCACGGAGCCTATGATGGGCCTCGCGTCGGGCGAAGTGTCATAGAGACCGGCCCATTGGCGCATGATCTTCACTTTCGAAAGCGCCGGGAAGACCTCCTTGAGGGCGGAGGCATAGCGGAAGAGGAAGCGCGCGGAGGAGCGGGTGCTGTACGACGGTTTCTCCCCGTCGTCACCTATGCCGCCGACTATTTCGCCCCGCATGCTCTGCGAGAAATAGAAACCTTTCTTTATCGAGATCACCATCGGTTCGAGGAACGGCTTCAGGGGCTCGGTCACGGCGATCTCGTGCCTGAACGGCCTGGTGGGGATGTCGATTCCGAGCATGGCGGCGAGCTTCTTCGAGTATGCTCCGGCCGTGTTCAGCAGGCGCGGCGAGTCGAACTGCTCGGATCGTGTCTTCACCGAAAAGGTCCCGTCGATGCTTCGTTCGATGCACGTCACCTCGGCGTGTGTCCGGATCTCGACGCCCATGCGCCTGAGCGCCTCCGCGTAACCCCAGAGGACCGCGTAGGGATAAGCGGTGCCGTCGGTGGGGCAGAACGCTCCGGAAATCACGCCCTCGAGATCGATCCCCGGCACCATCTCTTCGATCTCCGCCGGTGTAAGCATTCTCGTCGGCACGCCGAGCTCGTTGTGGCGCGGGATCGTGCGGGAGACGACCTCGTATTCCTTCTCGTCGGAGATGAGCATGAGGTATCCGCCCTGGCGAAAGAAGATGTTGAACCCGAGCTCGCCCGAGAGGCGCTCGAAGAGCTTCACGCTCTCCCTCGCCAGGATGATGTTCTCGTCGAGGCCCCATTGCTGCCTGATCCCGGCGCCGCACCTGCCGCTCGCCCCTGATCCGATGTAGCTCTTCTCGAGGACGACGATGTCGGTCATCCCCGCCTTGGCGAGGTTGTAAGCGCAGGCGAGACCGTTGGCCCCGCCTCCTATGATCACCATCTCGGCTCTCGTCGTCATGCGTCGTCGCGCCTTTCTTCGTCCTCGCCGGGCGGATCGCCGGAGTCGGCGCCCGCGGCGATGTCTCCTATCGGCAATGGGACCACGGGTTGCCTAATGGTGGTGAGCCTCGCTTCGCCCTTCATGCCCATTCCGTCCAAGACTCTTATCAGTTGAACGAGGCAGCACTTGCCCTGGCACTTGCCGGTGGCGATGCCCGTGTATCTCTTTATCGTCTCGATGTCCGTGTAACCCTGGTCGATGGCCGAGAGAAGCTCGTCGAGGGTCACGTCTTCGCAATGACACAGGATCGTCTTTCCCATCATTCATCCCTTGTTGGATGGTGCATGCCCCGGGGTGGTCCTGCTCCCCGCTTCTTCTCCCTGGTCGATCTTTCGGCGCCAGTCCCGCTCGCCCGTCACTGAACCCGCAAGCTGGAAAGTCACTCCGTCCTCGCCGGCCGCCTCGCGCGCGAGCGGAAGCATCACCCTGTCGTCCACCAGGTCGTCCCTGGATAGCTCGAAACGGAACCCCGCCTGGTAGGGAAGTTCGAAGGATCCCTGGCCGTTCAATGCTATGCAGAGAATGTCGCAGGGAAGCTCTACTCTTCTCTCGCGCCCGCCCTCGCTCTGGACGAAAGATGCGGCCTTTATCCAATCGCGCCCGTGCGCCTTCTTTATTCTCGCTCCACCCCGTTTCCCTCCGGCCGTCACGATCTCCGACACTTCGATCCCCTTGCTCTCGAGCAGGTGGGACGCGTTTCGTGCCTCGCGGGCGTTCCCGTAGACGACGGCTTTTCGCCCGGGAACGAAGTCGTCTCTGGCGAGGAGGAGCCGCAGGGCTCTAGTGCCGAATATGCCCGGGAGGTCGTTGTTCTCGAAGAGCGGAATCGCGTCCAGCGCGCCGGTGGCGAAGACGAAAGAACGTGCTGCTACGAGTGAAGTCATCCCCTTCCGGCCCAGGAGAAGCGAATCGGGATGATAGAAACCGTAGGCTCTCGTCGACAGGGCGAGTTCTATCGCCTCGTGCTCGCTCACGCGGGCGACGAGCTCGTCCCTCGAGCGCTCGTGCGCGGGGTCGGCCAGCGGGCCGTTCGAGTCGCCGCCGAGAAAAGGCTGTTCCTCGACGAGGAGCACGCGGGCGCCGTTTCGGGCTGCGGCCAGAGCGGCGGTCATACCTGACAGGCCGGCTCCCACGACCACGGCGTCGTAGCTTCCGCGCGGGATGGGGCCGGTGCCTTCGCTGCGCACCGGGGTGCCGGGCGTCAACCTGCCCGACCCCGAGAGGCTTCGCAGCATCCGCGCAAAGATCCGGTTGGCGAAACGGGGCCTGGTGAATCGCCTGTAATAGAATCCGGCCGGAAGCGCAATGATGTTGGCCGCGATGTCGATGAGGGG
>CAYXEN010000009.1:40784-60729 GCA_964464035.1 uncultured bacterium
TCCCGGATGCTATGAGTTATGGAACAATCTTCATGGCCCGGCGAATCCTGCAGGAATCCACCCCACAGCCGTGTCGCCTGTTTTTTTCCTTTTCCTGAAGAGGGAGGTCCCATGAAAAGATCAGCGCTGGTGATACTGGTACTGTCGCTCATTGTCACGTGCGCCTTGGCCGCGAAGAAGGCGGGTTACATAGATTACCAGGAGAAGGTCCTGCGCAATGGGCTTCGCGTGATAGTATCCGAAGATCATTCCGTTCCGATCGTCGCCGTCGACGTTTGGTACCACGTGGGCAGTGCGAACGAGGAGGAGGGAAGGAGCGGTTTCGCTCATCTTTTCGAACACATGATGTTCCAAGGATCCGAGAACGTCGACAAGGCGGAGCACTTCCAGTTCGTAGCTCGGGCGGGAGGCAACTGCAACGGGTCGACCACCGAGGACAGGACGAACTATTTCGAGGTGCTCCCCGCTTACCAGATCAAGCTCGCCTTGTGGCTCGAAGCCGACAGGATGAGGTCCCTCAAGATAACCGCGGAGAATTTCGAGAACCAGAGGGAGACCGTGAAGGAGGAGAGGAGGCTTCGAGTCGACAACCAGCCGTATGGAGCCGCGTTTCTCACTTCCGATACTCTCTCCTACGACTACAAGCCCTACAGCCACACTGTGATCGGCAAGATGGCCGATCTCGACAACGCGGAAGTTGTAGACGTCCAGAAGTTCTTCAATCTATATTATGCGCCCAACAACGCCGTGCTCGTGATAGTGGGGGACGTGAAGGCCAAGGACGCTTTCAAGATGGCCGAGGAGTTCTTCGGTGACATCCCCCGGGGGAAGCCGGTTCCGGAAGTGACAGGCACCGAGCCGCCGCATACCGGCGAGAGAAGAAAGATCATGGACGATCCCAACGCGAACGTCCCTGCGATATTCATCACCTACATAATTCCTCCCCACAACCACCCGGATTATCCCGCCTTGAGCCTGCTCGGCAAGATCCTCACCGACGGCGAGTCGAGCAGGATCTACAAGCGCCTTGTGAAAGACGAGGAAGTCGCCATGTTCGTCTTCGGAGGCCCCGACGGCAGAAGGGGCCCGGGGCTCTTTCGCTTCATAGCTGCGTCGAACATGAATGCCGATATAGAAGATTGCGAGAAACTGATCTACGAAGAAGTAGAAAAGGTCAAGAAAAACGGGGTCGCCGAAGACGAACTCGAGAAGGCCAAGGTCCAGTTCAAGGCCGACTTCATTCAAGGGCGCCAGACGGTTCTCAACAAGGCCGAGACCATCCAGCATTATGCCTTGTTCCACGATGATCTATCCGAGATAAACACCGATCTGGAAAAGTACATGAAGGTGACGAAAGACGATATCAAGAGAGTCGCGAACAAGTATTTCCGGGACGAAGAGCGCACCGTGGTTATCGCGAACCCGGCGGGGAAGAAGCAGTGAATCGACCCCCTTGCGACTCGAATCAGTATCAGTAAGGAGGATAAACTGAAATGAGACTGAAGATCGGATTTGTCGTGGCAATGATGGCGGGACTTTCGCTGGTCCTTTCACCGACGGTACAGTCGAAAGAGAAACCGCCGAAACCGCTCAAGATGAAGAAACTTTCCTTCCCGTCGTTCAAGGAATTCAAGACGCGCAACGGCATCGAGGCAGTCGTGGTCGAGCACCACGAGCAGCCGGTCGTATCCATAGTCGTGGTGATAAAATCGGGGGGCGTGCTCGATCCGGACGGCCTGGAGTCGCTCTCAGACTTCGTCGTCAACCTGATAAACAAGGGGACGAAGGACAAAGACTCCAACGAACTGGCCAAGTGGATAGAGTCCGTCGGGGGGACGGTCAGCTTGAACTCGGGCGATGATTTCACCACCATTAGCGTGTCGGTGCTGAGCGAATACATCGATACCGCGTACGAGTATCTCCAGGACATACTCCTCAACCCCACGTTTCCCGAGGACGAGCTCGAGGAATACCGCAAGAGGGTGAAGACTTCACTCGAACTCGAGCTTTCGCAACCCAGTGCGGTCGCTTCCCGTCATTTTCGCGAAGTCGTCTACGGCGAGCATCCCTATGCCAAGCAGCCGACGGTGGAGTCGGTGGAAGCGATAACGCGCGATGACATAGTGGATTTCTACAAGAAGAACTACGTGGCCAACAACGCTCTCATCGCGGTGGTCGGCGACGTGAAATGGAAGAATGTCAAGAAGGATCTCAAGAAGTACTTCGGATCCTGGCAAAAGGGCGAGGCTCCGGTAGCGCAGTACGGCACTCCGCCCGAGATAACCGGCAAAACCATATACCTGTATCACAAGCCGGGCGCCGTCCAGACCAACATCCTCGTGGGGCATCCCGGCCTCGAACCGACGAACCCGGACTGGCCCGCCGTGACGACCGCCAACCGCGTGCTCGGGGGAGGCGCCGATGCGAGGCTCTTCATGGACCTTCGCGAGAAGAGGGGATGGACCTACGGCGCCTACAGCAGGTTCAGCAAGGTCAAGGACATCGGATACTTTCAGGCGAGCGTGGCGGTGAGAACCGAGGTGACGGACAGCGCCCTCGTGGAGCTGATGAAGGAGCTGAAGCGGATAACGGAAGAAAAAGTGACCGCGGAAGAGCTGGACCACGCGAAGTCCTACCTCGTGGGCAACTTCCCTACGACGATAGAGACCCCGAACCAGATAGCCTCGCAGATCGTTCGCGTGAAACTCCTCGGTCTCGGCAAGGAGTACCTCGAAGAGTACCGCAAGAGGATCTCCCGGGTCACCGTCGATGACGTCATGGCGGCCATGAAGAAATATCTCCATCCCGACGACGCCGATATAGTCCTCGTGGGCGATGCGACCCGGATCTACGACAAGATCAAGGACATAGCCCCGGTGAAACTCTTCGACCTCGAGGGCAATCCGATCTCGATGGCGGAATTGAGCGTAACGCCCGTCTCGTACTCCTATGATACTTCGGGACTGAAGGACATGCAGGCGACCTATGCACTCTCCGTTCCGCAGATGGCGCTGGGCGATCTGGTCGTGGATCTCAAGCGGGTCGAATCGGATGGAGTCGAGATCATCCGGGTCGTAAGCACCATATCCGGGATGATAAGCCTCGATGAAACGCTGGAATTCAAGGCCGCGGACCTGACGCCAATCTCGGTGAAGAGTTCGATGAAGACAGGTCCGATGGCGACCGAGAAGGATCTCAAGTGTGAGCGAGGCAGGATGACCGGAAAGATAAAAGGGATGAAGGACGAGCAAGCGAGAGACGTGAACAAGGATATCGTCGACGGAACCATTTTCGACGACGAGATGGAGTACGCCCTTGCTTCGCTCCCGCTCGAAGTGGGCAAGAAGTACAAGTTCCCCGTGTTCGACTCCAGCGGCGGGAACCTGAACAACGTCGACGTCGAGATCATGGGCGAGGAGGAAGTCTCCGTCCCCGCCGGGAGCTTCAAGGTCTTCAAGATAAAGGTGAAAGGTACAAGGGGGGAGATGTACCTCTATTCGATGAAAGATTCGCCCCATATAATGGTGAAGCAGGAAATGCCCGCTCAGGGATTCAAAGTGGAGCTCAAGAAGCTCGCGAGGTAATCCGTATCCTGGAGGTGAAGATAATGAAGATCGACAGAAGGAAGTTCCTTTCCCTCTCGGCCCTGCTCGGTTCTTCCCTGATCTATTCCCCCGGTTCGGGAAAGGTTTTCGCAAAGAAGAAAACCCCGGGGAGGAACCTCGTGATCTCCACCTGGAAACACGGCCACCCGGCGAACGAAGCGGCGGCGGCCGCTCTCGAGGCGGGTAAGAGTGCCCTGGACGCGGTCGAGACGGGCGTAAGGGTGAGCGAGGCCGACCCCGAGGTCACCGGGGTGGGCTACGGCGGCTTTCCCGATGATACGGGCTGTGTCACTCTCGATGCATCGATAATGAATTCCAAGGGCAACGCGGGAGCGGTGGGTTGCCTGCAGAACATAAAGCATCCGATCAGCGTCGCGCGCAAGGTCATGGAAGAGACCGACCACGTGATGCTCGTGGGGGAGGGAGCCCTTGCGTTCGCCAAGCTGCACGGCTTCAAGGAAGAGAACCTTCTCACCGAGAAAGCCCGCAAGGCATACCTGGATTGGAAGACCCACTTGAGTGACGAGGACGACTGGTTTCCGCCCGTGGACGAGCGGAACCACGACACGATCGGCATGATCGCCCAGGACGCGAACGGTGATCTCGCCGGGGCCTGCACGACGAGCGGCTTGAGGTGGAAGATACACGGCAGGGTGGGTGATTCGCCCATAATCGGAGCGGGCATGTACGTGGACAACGAGGTGGGCGGCGCCGCCGCGACGGGAAGGGGGGAGGCCGTGATGAAGATCGTGGGTAGTTTTCTCGTCGTGGAAGAGATGCGGCGGGGAGCTTCGCCCCAGGAGGCCATCGGGGAGGCCCTCAACAGGATCATAAAGGCGAACGGCGGCAACCCCCGCTTTCAGGTGGCATTCGTAGCGCTCAACAAGGCCGGGGAGTTCGGGGCCCTCTCGATCAGGAAGGGGTTCCAGTACGCCCTGTACAAGGACGGGGTAAACAAGCTCTACGACAGCGAGTATATCCTGTGAGTTTCCCCGTCCGGGCCGGTTTCCCCCTGCGCAAAAACCCCCAGGCGGGGCAGGCGTTTGGGGACAAGGCTCCCATGTCGGCATATATTCTTATATAAGTGAATTCTTGCCCTAACCAGAAAGCACCGCTCGTGTAACTCGTTGCAGGAATGAAAGTTGGCATCCTCGCCGATCTCGATCGGCCGGCTTTCTGGCATCGAAAGTGCAAGTACCCGGCTGCATAGTACCCACGAGAAAACAAGCGAGGTAAACATGAAGAAGCTCACAGCATCCTTGATAGTGTCGTTTCTTGTATTCACCGTCCTTCCTGCGACGGCTTCCATCTTCTCCTACTCCAGCGGCCCCAATTCGCTGAAGATGATGTTCAACAATCTGGGTTACGATTACATAGACGTGATGAACTACCAGACCGATCTCAATCTCGATTTTCAGGGATACATCGAGGTGGAGCTCCTCGGAAAGAGCGGTATGCTCGATGATCAGCTCGGTTTCGGCCTCGTAACCTTGAACAGAACGACCAATCCTACGGGAATGTATCCCCGCTATGATGAGATCTTCTCCCCGGGAGCCGATGTCGGCAGCGTGGCGACCACGGGGGACATCACGGATCCGACGAGGCTGGGCTTCTATATCTACTCGAAGAATGGGAAACATCCTGAGAACTTGTACAGCTTCAGCGGCTGGAACCGGTACAACAGCGTCCAGTCCCTTTTCTACAAGGATCCCCTGCACGAGAACACTTACCTCCTTGCCTGGGAGGAGTTGAATACGCGGAGCCCGTTGTCCGACAAGGATTACGATGACATGGTGCTGAAGATCACCCTTCGTCCCGCTCCCGAACCGGGGACGTGGCTCCTCTTCGCTTCCGGCCTGCTCGGCGCGGGTCTCGTGATCCTCGTGCGCAGGAAAAGAGAGATCTTCAGCTGAGATTTCCTTATTGATTGATCCCCGCCTTCGGCGCTCGCTCGTTGCGAGCGCCGATTTTCTTTGCCCTCCTTCGGCATTTGCCTATTGCCGTCGAACGGGCATTTTGGCACAAGGCATGCTAGATCAGTGGGTTCGAAGGGAGATCGGCCTTTGAGTGACAATTCCACGCAGACATGGTATGTGATCCCGGAAGGGACCACGCGTGAGGAACGCCTGGACCTCGACGAGATAAGGGAGAGACTCTCGGCCGGCGTGCTGGCGCCGAGCAGCCTGGTGTTTTCACCCGAGGACAAGAAATGGTTGAGTATCGCCGATCGCGAGGAGTTTGAGGATCTCGTGCCGGGGGATTCGCCCGGAGCGATCGAAGCGGATGAGGACGGGAGCGACGAATCCTGCGAGGCAGCGGAGGAGTACCGGAGCGTGCAGGCGGACCTGGCCGAGAGCCCGGGCGACTTCGATCTTCTCGCGAGAGCCGGGCGGTTGGCCCTCGCCGCCGGCGACGCGGCCGCCGCGCGCGAACATTACCAGCGCGCGCTTCACCTCAAGCCTTTCCATCCGCGCCTTCGGCAGGAGATCGTGCGCGGTTTCCATCCCAAGGAGCAAGCCAAGTTCGTGCTGCTCACGCGAAAACCGCCGTTCTGGGAGGATCCCTCGAAGGCCGTGGGTTTTCCGGTATCGATCTCCGGTTGGCCGGGTTTCCTCGCCCTCGGGGCGATTCTCGGGGGGCTTCTCTTCATCCCCTACGGAGCGACTCTGTTCTACGCAGCCTGTTTCGTTCTCATGGTGAATGCGACGAAACATGCAGGCGGCGGGTACAAGGCCGAGTCGTCGAATCCTCTGTCGATGCTGCGGCTGCTCGTGCCCTCCGGCGCCCTGCTTGCAGCCGGTGTTGTTCTCGTCGAGATCTTTCTTCCCTTTGCGGTCACGGCGGCCGTCTCTCTCGCGGTGTCCGGCGAATCGCCCGTCGGCGTCATCCCGTTCGTGGCGGGCAGCCCGGTGATGGTGGTGTTGCTGTTCATGCTGTTCTGCGGCTACGTCCCCGCCGTGCTGGCGGTGAGCGCAGCCGGCGCAGCTTGGCTCGAGGTGCTGGATCCGATGCGGGTCTTCCGTTCGATCGGCGCGATGGATACGGAGTACCCGGCAAGCGCGGCGGCGATCGCCTTCGTCGTTCTCGTCTGGCTGTCGCTTCGAGGTGTCCTGGAGTCGCTCTCCATCCCGGGCAGGTTCCTGGAAGCGGTTTCGGGCATGTACGTGTCGCTGTTTGCGGGGTATCTCGCGGGCCTTCTCTTCGATCGTTACCGCCACGTCATCCGATCCGAATTCACTCCTTGAAGTCGAGGAGATCCTTCGCGGCGAAGATCGTTTCCAAGCCGTAGCCGTGCTCGCGCAGCTTCTCCGCGGCGCCTTGTTCCCTGTCCACTACCGCCAGCACCCGCGTCACCGTGCATCCGCATTCCTCCACCGCCTTGATGGCTTGCAGGGAAGATCCCCCGGTCGTGATGACGTCCTCGATGATCACGACTCTCTCGTCCCCCGTGACGGGACCTTCGACGAGGGATTTCGTGCCGTGATCCTTGGGGCTCTTCCTTACTATGAATCCCTTGAGAGCCAGATCTTCGAGGCCCGCCAGGGCCAGCATGGCGCCCACTATGGGATCGGCGCCCAGCGAAAGGCCTCCCACCGCGTCGGGCACGTCGTCTCCGATCATGGCGAGGAAGATCCTGGCTATGTAATATGCGCCCCTCGCATCGAGGGAGCAAAGCTTGCCGTTGATGTAATAGGAGCTCTTGGCCCCGGAGGCCAGAGTGAATTCACCTCGCTTGAGGGATTTCTCCACCAGTAGCTTCAATAGTTCTTGCCTGTGTTGCATTAGTCATCCTCCTCATGGCGGCAGACTAAGGAGAGCCGCGCGCTCCGTCAAGATAATTCCTTGAAGGCGCGCTCCCCGTGGTTTAATTTGCAACTTGATGGCGACGACGAACGCGAAAAGGACCAAGCCGATCCTGCAATCCGTGGACGAGGCCCTCGAAGGGGACAAGCGCTGGGCGCTGTTCCTCTTCGTCCTCGCCTTTCTTCTCAAGCTCACCTACCTGATCCAGATCTCCGGCTCCATCCAGTTCAAGGTGCCGATCCTCGACTCCAGGTATTACGACGAACTCGCGCAGGCGGTGGCGAAGGGCGGCCTCGCCCGCAAGGAGGCTTTCTTCATGGGCCCGCTCTATCCTTACCTGCTCGGCTTCGTCTACAGCATCTTCGGGCGCAATCTCATGCTCGTCGGGATCATCCAGATGCTCGGTTCGTCTCTCACGGTCGTTCTCACCTACCTGATAGGCTCGAAGCTGTTCCGTCCCGCGGTGGGCTTCCTGGCGGCGTTGCTCCTCGTCTTCTACGGGGCAACGACGTTCTACGAGGGATGGCTCCTCATGATGTGGCTCGGCACGCTTCTCAACATGCTCGTGATCTACGTGTTGATAAAAGACGGTGTTTCCTGGAAGCGCTTCGCCCTCGCAGGCTTCCTCCTCGGGCTCTCGGCCCTGGCGCGCGCCAACATCCTCGTTTTCGCCCCCGTCGTACTGGCCTGGATCCTCTTCGGAACGCACGGCGCGAGATTGCGCAGCGCAACCGTGTTCCTCGGGGCGATGCTCGTCGCAATCGCGCCCGCCACCGTTCACAACTATATGACGAGCAGGGACTTCGTCCTCGTGACCGCGAACGCGGGGGTGAACTTCTACATAGGCAACAATCCCGAGGCCCGCGGCGTCTTTTACGGTCCCAAGGGAGTCGACTTCATGAGCGACACCACGACGCGCAGGTACGTGGAGAAGCTTCTCGGGCGCGACTTGAAGCCTTCCGAGTTGTCCGACTACTGGTTGCGGCGGTCGTGGGAATTCATCAAGCGCGATCCGGCGGCCGAACTAAGATTGTTGGCCCGCAAAACCGCCCTCTTCTTCAACGGTTTCGAGGTGCCGCAGATCGAGAGCTACGATCTCTCGCGCGCGAAGTACGGAATACTCAAGGTTCTCTTCGTGAACTTCTGGGTGATTTGTTCGCTGGGAGTTCTGGGTATCATCGCCACGGCCCGGCGCTGGAAGAAATACTTTCTCCTTCACTGGTTCATATTCACTTATTCCGCTTCGATAATCCTCTTTTTCGTCACGGCGAGGTACAGGATCCAAATCGTTCCCGTTCTCGTGATGTTCGCCGCCTATTCGCTCTTGGAAGTTCTGCCGGGCGCCCTGGCCCGGCGCAGAGCGGTCCCGCTTCTCGGTCTCGCGGTTTTGCTCTTCTTCACCCGCCCGGGCTTGTTCGCGTACGACAAGGACCAGATGCTATGGCGCGAATACATCCACGAGGGCAGGCGGTTGGGCAAAGCGGGGCGAACGTCGAAGGCGCTCGAGGTTCTCGACAAGGCCGTCAGACTCAGGCCGCGCGATCCCGAATCCTACATCCACAGGGCGATAATCTACAAGGGCGCGGGGAAACTCTTTCAGGCGATAGACGATTACACGAAGGCCCTCGAGATCTACCCCGATCTTCCCAGCGTGCATTACGACCTTGCTCAGACGCTGAGAGGGGCGCGCATGTACGAGGCGGCGATCGAAGAGTACCTCATAGCGATCGAACAGGATTCGTTGATGATCGAGGCCTACAACAACCTGGGGCTCACGTACCTCGATACGGGAGAGCGCGACAAGGCCATCAAGTGTTTCAGGAACGCCGTCAGGATCAATCCCGATCACTTGAAGGCCTACAACAACCTCGGCGCCTGCCTGGCCGAGAAAGGAGCGTTCGACGAAGCCGCGTCGATCCTGCAAGAAGCCGTGAGAAGGGATCCATCCTACGCAAACGCGCACAAGAACCTGGCCAACGTATACCTGGAGAAGAAGGACCTCGAGCGGGCAAGGGAAGAAATGAAGAAATACATCGAGATACGGCCGGACGATGACTACGCCAGGAAAGTGCTCGAGAGAATCTCAGCCGCGATGGCCGCCGATACCACGCGGAGGTGAAGAGTGAGCCCGAGCGGAGCCGCCATGTGCGTCGGCGTTCCGTTCGAGTCCGACGATCACTTGTTCCGGTACGTTATCCCCACGTTGACACGGTAGAAAAAAGGATTCTTGTCACCCTCGGAGTAGGCGTAGAACCAATCGTCCCAATCGTTCGACGTCCAGAACTTGTTGAAGCTCAAGTTGAGATCGAGCATGAGCGATCCCGTCAACTCGTAGGTGTAGCCTGCGCCCGAGACGAGCCCGAAATGGTACTGCGTGTTCTGGGCTCCGAAAAGGCCGGCGTCGAGAAGAAGCATGACGCCGTAGAGACCGACTCCGCCGGAGAAATAGACGGACGATTTGCCGGGAAGGTCGAACGAGACCATGGGAGATACGGTCAGGTAGGACACGTTCATCTTGGCGTCGTAGCTGTTCGCCTGAAAGAGGGACTCTGTTATGTCGTTCCGGGACGTCCCACCAAGGTTGTAGAGGCCGAGGCTGAATGCGAGGGAGAGAGGCTTGCGGAGCATTTCGGCGAAATGGACCTCGAGATCCACTCCGGCTCCGAAGGCGGCGTCCAGGCGGCTGGTGGTTCTCGCGTAACCGATTCGGGCTCCCACCGTCTCACCGCCCGATGCGGCGGCGCGATCGGCCGCAAGGCAAAAGGCCATGAGCGGAGCCAGCAGGAGCGGAAGTATCGATTGCTTTTGCAAACGCCGTATATCCTTGGTAAGTTCTTTCTCGTCGTCTCGATCGCGTTTCCGTCGTCACTGGAAGAATAATAAGAATGAAAAGAGGAGTAAAGGAGCATTTGCGAGGCGGTGGTTCATGGGAGGAATACTACCGCGATTACCAACTGCGCCTGGCGCAGCGCTACCTCGTGCCCCTGCTGGAGAGTTGGGGGGTCGAGCTCGAGGGGAAGAGAATGCTCGAGGTGGGCAGCGGGAACGGCGGGTGCGGCGAGGCCTTCCGGCGCGCGGGATGCGAAGTCACGGCGCTCGAGATCGACCGCAGGCTTGTCGGCGTGGCGAGGGAGTTGAACGAGAAGGCCGGAGTGGAGATCACCGTTCACGAAGGTGACGTAACCGATCCCGGCAACGAAGCTTTTCGCCACGGCCCGTTCGACATCGTCTTGATGAGGGACGTCGTCGAACACCTGGAACTCCCCGAGAGGGCGCTGGCCAACGTCAAGGACGGGCTTGCGGACGGCGGCATCTTTTTCGTCGTGTTCCCTCCTTACTATTCCCCCTTCGGCGCGCACCAGCAGATACTGCCGACGAAAAGATTTTTTTTCGTTCCTTACAACAAGCTTCCTTACGTCCAGCTCCTTCCGCGGGGCGTGCTCGCGCGTCTCGCCCGCGGTGAGGACGCGCCTTCGCGGGAAGTGAGAAGACTCCAGCGAATAAGGCTCACGCTCCGAAGATTCGAGAGACTCGTTTCGCAAGGCGGCTTTCGCGTAGTGAAGAGAAAGTTCTACCTGTCACGGCCGACGTACGCGCTCAGGTACAATCTGCCCGTGGTCGGAGCGGGTTTCCTGGGAAAGATCCCTTTGTTGAGGGAGCTGGTCGTCACGGGAGCATACTATCTGCTCGTTCGGGACGAGTGAAGTCGGCGGAGCAGCGGTGCGGTGGGCCGTCCGCCGGAGGATCATTCGATGAGGATCATCTTTCTCGTTGCGGCGGGCTTGCCGTTCACCGTCAAGCGGTAGAGAAAGATCCCCGACGAAACACGTTGCCCGTTGTCGTTCAGCCCGTTCCAGGTGACGGAATGCTCGCCGGCGGTGTCTCTGCCGCGAACCAGGACGGTGACGGCCCTGCCTTTGACGTCGAAGACGGCGAGCGTCACGTCGGCGTCCTCGGGTAGGTAGTATGAGATCGTGGTCGAAGGATTGAACGGGTTTGGATAGTTCTGGTAGAGTTGCGGCGAACGTTTCGCCCCCCCGTGCCCGCCGGGGTTCGTCCACAGGTAATCCTTCTTGTTTTGCCTGCCCGTTCCACCGCCACCGCCGGGTGTTATTATCTCGTTCGATTCGGTTATGTCGTCGCAATTTATGTGGCCGAAATACGACGACGATAGATCGGCTATCTCGATGTATACTTGTTTGCCCTTGAGGTCGGAGACGTCCCAGTAGCGCCTGTCCATCCTGTCCGTGTTCTTGCCCGTCTCCTTGAACAGGATGTTGCCGTTGGATGCATCGACCAGGGCGACGTAGCACTGGTCGGGGTAGTCGCCGCCTCCGACGAGGAGGTTTATCGAATTGCCCGTTATGGTGAAGGTTCGTGATCTTATGACTCCCTTGGCGCTTTCTCCCTGATAGCCGCCCGGCGTTCCGTACTTGAGCGGGCCCTGGTACCTCTCGTAGGTCCCGATCCAGCAATTGCCCTCGAAGTTCACGTCGACGGTGTCTCCTCTTGCGTGCGGGTTGTCTCCGAAAGTCGGCTGGGCTATGAAAGCGTTGCCCCAGATGAGATTCCAGTCGCCCCAAAGGGGCCAGGGCTTGTGGACGTAAGGCAGGTCGCCGGACCATTTGAGCGTATCGAAGACTATCGTGTAGAAACTACCACCGTAGTTGTCGTTGTAGATCGTGTGGCGCGAGAAGATGTACGACCCGTCGAACAAGTTGATTTCCGGAGCGTGGCCGTCATCGAGAATGGTCCTCGTGTTGATGTCCCAACCGCTGTAAAGCGAGTCGGAGGCCATGTGGGACGTTCCGTTCACCACTTCTTCGGTGAAGAAAAGGTGGAATTTGTCGTTCCGCATGATCATCTGCACGGACTCCAGCACGTGCCAGGAATCGTGGATGTAGATGGGGCCGTTGTCCTGCCAGGTGAACATGTTGTCGGAGACTGCGCTCGCTATGGCTCCCCGGTTGTCGTTCGTCTTGGCCGTGACCAGCATGTAGTAGAGCCCGTTGTAGGAGAAGACGAAAGGATCCCTGCCGTGACTCCAGGTGCTGTCGCTCCATTCGGCCCACGAAGGGTCGGGATGATACAGCGGCCACGGCAGCTTGTTCCATGCGTACAAGTCGTTCGAGAACCCCAGGCCGGTCTGCTGCGACCAGAAGGTGTTCACGCCCGTATAGAACATGAAGTACGTGCCGCCCACGTCGAGCACTTGCGGAGCCCACATGGCGAGATTGTCCCAATCGCTCGACTGGACGGATAGAACGGGATCCTCGATCTTCCAATGCACCAGGTCGGTCGAAGTCGCGTGTCCGATATTGACGGCGGGGTTGCCGCGGAGATAGAACAGATGAAAGGTGGAGTCGACCCTTATGAGACTGTGATCCTTGATTATCTCGCCCGGTTCGATGAAGTATTTCTGCTCGAAATCAAAATGTTCGAGAGCATGTACGTCGTCGAAGACGAGAAAGGCCAGCATGAAAATGAAAGAAGAGGCTTTTAGCAATCGCATCATGTTGTCCGAAATGAGTGCGCGCTTGGCGAGAGAAGCAGCACCGGGCAGGTCACGATTCACCTCCTGAGAGTGGAAGTCATTATACCATATTGAATTTGGGCTTTCAATGCCTATATTGTTATTATTGCAGGGGGCCCCGAGACCCCACCGGCCCGGTCGCCGGGAGTCGCGGGAGAAGGAACAAGAGCGGGCGGGGGGTCGGGGCTGGTCCGGCCAAGAGCAAAGGACGTAATGACAATGAGATACACTTTCAGGTTCGGCGCATTCTTCGGGATTCCTCTCAAGATCCACATCACCTTTCCCCTGATTCTCGTGCTCTTCGGCCTGGAGGCCGGCCTGAGGGGGGGCTGGTCGGACGCTCTGTGGGCCGTCATGCTCGTGTTGGCCGTTTTCGCGTGCGTCGTTCTCCACGAACTGGGGCACAGCCTCCAGGTGAGAAGGTACGGTATAGAAGTGCGGGACATCGTCCTTCTGCCGATAGGGGGCATGGCGAGGGCGCAGAGCATTCCCGAGAATCCCTGGCAGGAGATAGTCGTGGCGATCTCCGGTCCCCTCGTCAATTTTTCCCTCGCCGCCCTGTTGCTCCCATACATCATCATCAGGGGAAGTTCACTCGATTTCGAAAGCGACTTCGTAGCCAATCTATTCTCCATAAACATAGTCCTCGGTACTTTCAACTTGATTCCCGCCTTCCCGATGGACGGGGGCAGGATCCTCAGGGGAATCCTCGCCGTGAAGATGGATTATCTCAGGGCCACGCACCACGCCAAGAACGTGGGCCAGGCGATCGCGATACTTTTCGCGGTCGTGGGGTTCGTCTACACCAACTTCATCATGCTGCCCCTCATAGCCGTCGTCGTGTTCTTCGGAGCGATGAGCGAGGAGAACATGGTGAGAACCAAGGTGAACCTGCGCGGCAAGGCCGTCCGCGATTTCCTCCGCGGCGATGTGCCGATTTTCCACATGGATGATACGCTCGCGAGCGTCACCCCCTATATGGGCGATCCTTCGGTGACGGCGTTTCCCGTGAGCGACCTGGAGAGGCGGATCCCGGGTGCGGTATCCAAGAAGGACGTAATCGAGTTGCTGCGGAGCAGGGATGGCATGAGGGTGGATGCCGGGATCAAGCTCGGCGAGCTGATGCGCACGGATTTTCCCCTGGTCGAAGGATCCACTCCGGCGATCCAGGTTTACTATTATCTCAAGTCCGAGAACGCCGCCGTGGCCGGTGTTGTCGAAAACGGCGCATTCAGCGGGTTGGTCACTATGGTCGATCTCGTGAAGACGGCCGGCGGAGCCGGAGTCTCTTGAGAGAATCCGCCGCGCGGCCGCGCGCGGAGTTCACCGGATGAATATCACCTTCACGGCCCTCGAGTGACCCCGCGTATCGAACGCCATGAAGTAGACGCCGGACGATACTTTTTCACCCGAGTCGTCGGCGCCGTCCCAATGGACCGTGCCGTCGAAGACAGCGGCGCTCGATAGGATCCGTCGCACCTTTCTGCCTTTCACGTCGTACACCGTTACCGTGACGGGCGCACGGGAACTGATGAAATAGGGAACGGCGGTGACGTTCTCGAAGGGGTTGGGGAACGCGGCGCCCAGCTCTATGGGAGAACCCGATTCCGCGATCCCCGCCAGTTCGAGCGCGAAGCGAACGATCGTGTCGGTTATGTCGCGGAGATAATCGATGTCGATCCGTGACGCCACGTCTTCATCGGTGTGGAAATAGGGATTCTCGTCCCGGCTCCCTTCGAACACGTGTACGGCGGGGTAGCCTTCGCGCCAGAAGGGATAATGATCGCTCTGGCCCCAGTAGGAGTTGAAGGTCGTCACCGCTACCGTGCCCGACGAGAATCTCGCGAACGCTTCCGCGCACGCCCGCGCGAGGCTGTCGGAAGCAGCATCGTGAATGATCTCCACGTCCCTGACCGGCCCCGGTTCATATCCGATGGCATCGAGCGACATCATTCCCTTTATCCGCGTTCCGCGGGCGGCGGCATCGGCGGCGAACGCCGAGCTTCCGATTCTGCCCACCTCTTCGCCGCCGAAGAACACGCACTGCACCGTGTGCTCCAGGGGATAACGCTCGAGTATCCGCGCCGCCTCCATGAGGGCGGCGCATCCGCTCGCGTTGTCGTCCGCGCCGGGCGCCCTGGCGAGCGAGTCGGTATACGAGAAGCGCGAGATCGAGTCGTAGTGAGCCCCCAGGACGACGATCGGTCCGGTGCTCGC
The DNA here is from genome assembly GCA_964464035.1 of uncultured bacterium. Classification (GTDB taxonomy): domain Bacteria; phylum Krumholzibacteriota; class Krumholzibacteriia; order WVZY01; family WVZY01; genus CAYXEN01. The sequence goes on from CAYXEN010000009.1 coordinate 55,944, forward strand.
GCCGCGAACGGTTGCGACCACGTTGAAGGTCTTCTTCCAGGAGCCGCTCAGGTAGGCAACGGTATCGATGCGCGTTTCGAGGCCCATCGCTTGGAGCTTCGATGCCAGGTAGCGGGCGGCGGAGTCACTCGCCGCGGTCCCCGAGAAACGCGTGCGGAACGATTGGAGGCGATCTATTACGACGGCGAGGCTGTCGATGTCGGTCTTGCCGGGAGCCGCGCGAGCTTCGAGCGCCGTTGCGGCTCCGGTCTCGAGAGCCGGCGCGTCCCCGGGTGCCGCGCGCGCGTGGGGCATGGGCCTCGCGGACAGGATCACGAAGATCACTGCGAGCCCGGCACCCCGCCGCATGGAACGTATCTTGCCGCCAGCCAGCATGGTTACCGTGAAAATCCCTGGAATGTACGCATGTTGCCGATCATGACCCGGCGAGCGGGCCGGGTCCGGCACTTTGCATCGATCGTCGCCGTTTTTTGCAATCGGGCCGGTTCCGGGATGATACAACAAGGGAGAGGATCATGGCACCTGTGAAAGTTCCTCATTCCACGATGGAATCCCAGTCGCTCTTCAACCTCGCGATCGAGCACATTAATCGCAGCAGGTACGGCAAGGCGATCCCGCTCCTCAAGGAGGCGGTCCACATCTCGCCCGAGAATCCCCAGTATCTCTCCTACCTGGGGCTATGCCTGGCCGCCGAGGAAATCGATTTCGACGCGGCGCTCAAGTTCTGCCGCCGGGCCCTGGTTCTCGCGCCGTCGGACACGGTCATCCAGGTCAATCTCGGCAAGGTGTACAAGTTGATGGGTGACACGGAATCCGCTTACCGGGTCTTTCTCGATGCATGGCGGCGGAACAAGGCCCATCCCGCCCCGGCGGCCGAGCTCTCGAGGATGGGCATAAGGCGAAAGCCCGTGATCCCGTTTCTCGAGCGCGGGCACCCGCTCAACAAGTACCTCGGGATGATAAGGGCCCTTTGCCTGCGCCTGCTGCGCAAGCGCGCCTGAGACTCGTCGTCGATGAAGCGTGCCGGTCATGGGTATGCCCGCGCGCCCGCCGACTATCTCGGCCTCGTACGTCGCGATGACCCGATCCTGTTTCCACTAAACAACCAGCCTCGATTTGCTTATCATTCATTCGTCCGCCGGCAGCTCGTACCCGGACGCACACCGAACCTGAAGGAATAAAATGTTTCGTTCACCGACGCTGCTGATTCTCCTGCTCCTCTCGTTCTCCGCTTGTTCCCCGCGGGGCGTGACCAGGAACGAGGCGCGCGATCGAGCCAAGGTAGAGGCGAGCAGGCTAGTCGCATCGGGCGACTACGAGCGAGCGATCAGGATCCTCGAGCCCTTGGCATCCGGGGGAAAGGATGCCGCCGTCTTCTCCCTTCTCGCCGAGTCGCTATGGAAGACCGGCGACTTCACCAGGGCCTTGGGATACTTCGAGTCCTCGCTCCGGCTTGATTACATGAATTACGAGACGCACATGAATCTCGCGTTGATGCTCATGGAGAGGGGCAAGAAGGGCCGGGCGCTCACCGAGTTCAAGCTCGCCGCGCGCTACGGCTCACACGAAGCCTTGCCTCACTACAACTACGGGCTCGCCCTCTACCAGATGGGCAGGCGCGAACAGGCCCTGGCCGAGTGGCGCAAGGCTTTCACGCTCGACAGTAGTGACCCGAGGTACGCGGCGGCGATGGGCATGATCCTAAGCGGCGAAGACGACGGGGAAGCTCTCGGTTTCTTCGAGAAGGCGGCCGCGCTCGGGGCGGACTCTCCCGCGTTCCATCACAACTTCGGTCTCCTCCTCGAAAGGATGGGCGAAGTGAAGCGGGCGACGGAGCATTTCGAGGCCGCCTACGAGAAAGAACCCACCAAGCTCGATTATGCATCCTCGCTTGCAGGAGCGTACCTCAAGACCCATCGCTACGAGGATGCGATCCCCATACTCGAATCCATGATTCGATCGGGCGGTGCGGGCGATGCATATGCGATCCCACTCGGCAAGGCTTACCTGGAGACGGACCGACCGGCCGATGCGATCGGCGCCCTGGAGGGGCCGACGCGCAAGTGGCTCGACGATCCTTCTTCATTCGGGGGAGAAGAGATCGGGGTGCGCCTGGATCGAGCCTGCGAGATCCTCGCCATGTCCTACTGGAAGGTCGGGGATGCTGAGAAAGCCCTTTTCTATTATGAGAAGGCTCTCGAACTCGACCCGGAGAACGTGAACTACCTCATAAATTATGGCACCATCCTCGCTGAAAGTGGTAAGATAGAGAAAGCCGCGGAACAATGGCGCAAGGTTCTCTCCTTGGATCCCGGCAACGTTCAAGCGCGCAAGAACCTCGGCGCAGTGCGAAAGAGCGTACCCGGTAATGAAGACAAAAGGAATCGATGACATGGAACGTAATCTGGCGCTCGAGCTGGTGAGAGTGACGGAAGCGGCGGCCCTCGCATCGGCCAGGTGGATGGGCAAGGGCGATGCGGACGCGGCCGACAGGGCGGCGTGCGAGGCGATGGAAACGGCGATAAAGTCGGTCAAGATCAAGGGGATGATAGTTATCGGCGAGAAGAGGCCCAGGGCGACCCTCGCCAAGGGGACCGTGGTGGGATCCGGCGATTCGCCCGAGATAGACGTGGCCATCGATCCGCTCGAATCCATCGATTCGGTGGCCTACGGGCGGCCCAACGCGATCTCGGTGATCGCCGTCGCGGAGAGAGGCGCTTTCTTCAACTCGCCCGTTCCCTACATGAACAAGATCGCCGTCGGACCCGAGGCGGCCGGCAGGATAAACGTAAAGGCGGACCCCCTGGAGAACCTAGTCAACATAGCGGACGCGAAGCGCTGTTACGTGGAGGATCTCACCGTGTGCATTCTCGAGAGGGAGCGTCACCGCGACCTCATCGAGAAAGTCCGGGCGGCGGGGGCGCGCATACAATTGATCCCGGACGGCGACGTGGCCGCCGCGATCGCCGCGGCCATCAAGGGGAGCGGCATAGACGTATTGATGGGCATAGGCGGGAGCAGCGAGGGAGTGCTCTCTGCCGCGGCGCTCAAGTGCGTGGGCGGAGATTTTCAAGGACAACTCGTTGTGAGGGACGAGAAGGAAGCGCAGGCGGTCAAGAAATCCGGTTTCGGCCGGCGCGACAAGGTCTTGAAGCTCGACACCTTGGTAAAGGGTCACAACGTCATGGTCGCCGCCACGGGCGTGACCAACAGCGACATCCTTCAAGGCGTGCAATTCAACGTGAGGGGCGCGACCACTCATTCCATAGTTCTGCGCGGCAAGTCGGGGACGATACGTTTCATCCAGGCGAGCCATTTCTTCGACAGAAAGCCCAACTACACGTAGTCCCCTCGCGTCCCAGCTTTCTATCATGGATCTTTTCGAACCATCCCGAAGGACCAACCAGCCCCTTGCGGACAGGATGCGCCCCCGCAACATCGCCGAGTTCGTGGGACAGGAACACGTGATCGGCCCCGGCACCCTGCTTCGCAAGTCACTCGAGAAGCGGGTGCTCAGCCAGTCCCTCATCCTCTGGGGGCCTCCAGGTTGCGGCAAGACGACTCTCGCCCGCGTGATCGCAGGCGAGGTCAAGGGAAGGTTCGTGACTTTCAGCGCGGTCACCTCCGGCATTGCGGAGGTCAAGAGGGTCATAAAGGACGCGAAGAAGCTCGCCGCCGTGGAGAAGCGGCCGTTCCTCCTCTTCGTAGACGAAATCCACCGCTTCAACAAGGCGCAACAGGACGCCTTCCTCCCGCACATCGAGGACGGGACGATAGTCTTCATCGGGGCCACGACCGAGAACCCGAGCTTCGAGGTGATCGGCCCGTTGCTCTCGCGCTCCCGCGTCCTGGTTCTCGAAGCGCTCTCGAAGGAGAACGTGCTCCTGATATTGAAGAGGGCGCTCGAAGACGAGGAGCGGGGCCTGGGCGGAAGGGGGATCGAAGTCGGCGAAGAAGTGCTCGACTACATAGCGGATCTCTCGCAGGGGGACGCGCGGGCCGCTCTCAACGCGCTCGAGTACGGCGCCTCGGTTCTCGCCAGGGAGAAGGATGACCGCGTTTTCACGCGCAAGCTCGCCGAGGACGCGATGCAGCGGCGCATGATAAGCACGGACAAGGCGGGCGAGACGCACTTCAACCTGATCTCGGCGCTCCACAAGAGCCTGAGGGGGGGCGACGTGGACGCCTCTCTATACTGGCTCGCCAGGATGTGCGAAGCGGGCGAGGATCCTCTCTACATAGCGAGGCGCCTGGTGCGCTTCGCGTCCGAGGACGTGGGAAACGCGGACCCGCAGGCGCTCTCGCTCTGCGTGGCGGCGAAGGAAGCCGTGGAATTCATAGGCTACCCGGAATGCAAGCTCGCGCTCGCGCAGGCTGTCGTCTACCTGGCCCTGGCGCCGAAGAGCAACTCGATATACACCGCCTATGCCAAGGCAGCCGAGACGGTGCACACGACTCCCCCCCATCCCGTTCCGCTGCAAATAAGGAACGCCCCCACGCGCCTCATGAAAGAGCTCGGCTACGGCAAGGATTACAAGTACCCGCACGATTTCCCGGAAGCGTTCGTGGTGCAGGAGTATTTTCCGGAGGAGCTCGCAGGCAAGCGATTCTATTTTCCGAGGGCGGCGGGCCTGGAGAAGGAACTGAGGAAGAGGCTCGAAGCGTACCTGGCGAAGAAGAAACGCGGTGACGATCGCTGACAAGTCCGGCTATGCGGCTCCGAAAGGGGTAGCGGGTCCTGTCGGCGATCTCACCCCACCGTGCTCACTTCGTTGCGCGCGGCGGG
>CAYXEN010000010.1:0-59321 GCA_964464035.1 uncultured bacterium
CGGTAGACTCTGTCATAGACGAAACCGGCTTCCTCGGGAATGTTGCCGTACCAGATGACTAGGAACTGGGCGTAGAACAACCCCGCCCAGAAAAGGCTGAACCCGAAGAGCAGGGTGGCGGCGTCGCGCATCGACCCGAGCTTTTCCCGCGGGCGGCGGAGAAGAAAGGCGCACATGACGGCCGAAACGGCTATCCCCGCGTATACCGCCTCCACGAAGAAGAAGCCGCCGAAGAGAGTGCTGAACCACGGGTACTCGAGCGACATTATCCAGTCGAACGCTACGAGCGTCTCGGACGCGACGAAGGCAAGCAGATAGAGAACCGCCCTCTTCTTGCGCTCAGGACTTCCCCTCAGCGATGAGGAGGCGAAGGCAGCCGCCGCTGCGAAAGTGAGCACGAAGAGAACCGCGTTCCTCGCCATGAAGAAATCCTTCTCGAGCCACACCCCTTCGCGGGCGGACCACGGATATATGCCGATCCTGAATATCATCCCCATGAACAGTATGAAAAGCAACGCGATCATGTAGTAAGAAGACAAGAGCGCCCTCTTGACGGGAAGTATCCACTTGGCGTTGGAAAGCTCCGCGGCGGCCACGAGAGCGACCTGGCCCTCGATGAATCCCGTCCAATATGTAACGAGGAGGAGAAGCGAACCCTTGGAGTCGCTGAGCGCTTCGAGCGCGAAGACGACCGCCGCCGCCGCGAGGAAAATCCCGGCGAGGTTGGCCGGCCCCAGTGTTTTTTTCGAAGGCTCCATCATTCAATCACGCTCGCTCACTATGATCTCGAACTGATCCGTGAAATCCTCCCTGGAGACTACCCTCTTCATCCGCGGAAGCCGTGCCGTTATCAAGAAACCCGCGAAAGAAGCCAGCGAGCCGAAGAGGATCGTCAAGGCGAAAGCTATTATGAGAAAAGCCGGGATCGCCACCAGCGGCTTTCCACCGCTCATCAAGTGCCAGGCCTTGACCGTATAGATGGTAAAGGCGAATCCCGTTGCAAGTCCACCCAAGGCTCCCAGCAGGGCGAAGACCCTTACCCCGCTTTTCCTCCTCGAAAGCAACTCTTCCACTTCGTGCACCCTGAAGGGAGACACTGTCGAGATCCTGTTGGGAGGAATCCCCGCGTTGACCAGTTCGGTCAGCTTGGCGAGAAACTCGCCCTTGTTTTCGAACACGAATCTCTCCATCACTCGGCCTCCTCCTTGAGCTCGGTCATGGACAGAACCGGCAACACCTTGGCGAAAACCAGGAACAAAGTGAAGAACAGGCCGAAACTACCAAGCGTGATTCCCGCTTCCACCAGACCGGGCTTGTAGGTTCCCCATGCATAGGGGTCGTAATCCTTGGCCAAGGAAGTCACTATGATCACGAACCTCTCCAACCACATTCCCACGTTGACGAAAAGCGAGACTACGAACAGGTACCCGATGCTCCTTCTCAATCTTCCAACGAATAGAGTCAGGGGAAGAAGTGAATTGCAGGTTATCATCGTCCAATAGAGAGCCTTGTAATCACCCAGCATGCGATACTTGAACATGGTGATCTCGAACTCGTTGCCGCTGTAGAAGGCGAGAGACACTTCGATGATGTAGGCGTAACTGACGATCATCGAGGTGAACAGTAGAATCTTGGCGACGGCGTCGAAATGATCGACAGTGATGAAACGTTGAAGCGAAAAGATCCTGCGCATGGGAACCACCAACGTTATCACCATCGCGGTTCCGGACAAGATCGCTCCGGCTACGAAGTACGGCGCGAAGATCGTGGTGTGCCATCCCGGCACGATACTCATCGCGAAATCCCAGGACACGACGGAATGAACCGAGATGACGAGCGGCGTGGCGAACGCCGCGAGCAGCGTGTAGAGCTGGGCGTAATGCCTCCATTGCCGGTCTGTACCCGACCAGCCGAGAGACAAGGCGCTGTAGAACCACTTGCGCGCGCCGACTGCCCACCTCTTGACGATCGCCAGGTCGGGTATCATGCCCACATAGAAGAACACGGCGCTCACCGTGAAATAGGTCCCGACGGCGAAAACGTCCCACATGAGGGGAGACTTGAAATTCGTCCAAATCAACCTCTGGTTGGGATAAGGGATGAGCCAGTAGAACAGCCACGACCTGCCCAGGTGAATCAGAGGGAACAGCCCCGCAGTCATAACTGCAAATACCGTCATCGCTTCCGCCGCCCTGTTAAAGCTGCTTCTGAAGCGAGCCCGGAACAGGAAGAGAACCGCCGAGATGAGGGTGCCCGAGTGAGCTATCCCCACCCAAAAAACGAAGTCGGTGATGTAGACTCCCCAGCCGACCGGGTGGGTGAGTCCGGTGACCCCCATACCCTTCTTCATCTGGTAGACCCAGAGGGCCATCCCCATCACGAAGCACGTGGAGGTGACGGCCAGCGCGATCCAATAAAGGGGGGCGGGCTTGCGCATCGCGGCGAGGACGTCCTCCTCCACCGCCCGCTTGAAGCTGGTCCGGGCTTCGTCCTTCGGGCATGACGGATCTTCAGGCTTCATCACGCCCCCTTCTCTTCAAATAATAGATGGAAGGCTCGGTCCCCAGCTCCTCGAAGACACGGTAAGCCCTGGGAGACTTGGATAGCTTGTACACTGCGGACTTTTCGTCCAGGATGTTTCCGAAAGTTATCGCGTGCGTGGGACACGTCTGCGCACAGGCGGGCACGATCTCCCCTTCCCGCACCAACCGCCCCTCGTCCTTGGCCTTGTCCTTGGCCGCGCGGATCCGTTGAACACAGAACGTGCACTTTTCCATTATCCCGCGGTCACGAACGGAAACGTCGGGATTGAGCATCATGTCGAGCGGCGGTTCCCGCCGATATTCGAACCAGTTGAATCTCCTCACCTTGTACGGGCAATTGTTCGAACAATAGCGCGTGCCCACACAGCGATTGTACACTTGCGCGTTGAGCCCTTCCGGGTTGTGGTAGGTCGCGATCACCGGGCACACCGATTCGCATGGAGCGTTGTCGCACTGCTGGCACATCATGGGAAGGAAACGGGCGCTTCCGCCACCATCGTAGTAGGGCTCGATGCGCAGCCAGGAGAGCTCTCGTCCCTTGAGATGCTCCTCCCCACCCACGACCGGCACGTTGTTCTCTATGTAACAGGCGGCCGCGCAGGCCGAACATCCGATGCACGCATCCAGATCGACGGCGATAGTCCAATGATAATGTTCGTATTCATGTTCCGGATAGAAGCTCTTACGCTCTTCGTGGCGCTCGAAATGATCGTCGTCGGGTACGAGCCCCCTGCCGTGTTGCGAAGTCGACGCCGACAGGATCGGGATCGCCCGGCGGCGGCCGGTTTTCGATACCCTTAGGTCTTCGACCGCGCGGAGCCCTTCGCCTCCGGCGTCCATCCCGAAAAAGCTGATACCCCCGGTGCCGTTCAGGATCATCAGGACGCCCGGCCTCAAGCCCGGCTGGATCTTGGCCGGGGCTTTCACGACGCCTCCGCCGAACGAAACTTCCAGCTCATCCAGGTCACGGACTTGCATGTTCGCCGCATCCCCGGGAGCAATCGATATCCACTCCCCGTAGGAAACGGTGGTGAGAGGGTCGGGAATCTCGCTCAGGAGGGGAAGGTCCGCGCTGCGCCCGTCGAAAGTCCTGATCGAGGGCGCGCAGATCAGAACGGGGGACTTCGCCGGAGCTTGCAAGCGCATCCCCTCGACAAAACCCGCGGCCTCGCGGGCATGGATACCCCCCGGTTTCTCCGCCGTCTCGATACGCATATGCCCCTCTGCGATGAACTCCTCGATCTCGTCGTCGTCGTGGCGGCCTTTCAATCGCTCGAAAAGATAGTCCCGGTAATCGACGGTCCCTTCGGCTCCGTTCATCTCGGCAAGCAGCTTGAGAAGGATGTCCCCCTCGCTCGGCAAGGGATAGAGGGGTTCGAGTGCGGGTTGGACGACGCTCACGACATCGCTCCTCGGCATGCAATCGTCCCACGACTCGAGCGCGTGCCTGACCGGCAGCACGATATCGCAGCGTCTCAACGTTTCATTCATGAGCATCCCCATGCCGATCACCATGTCGGCCTTGGGGAGCGAACGAGCAAAACGCGATGACGTACCCAGCACTCCCACCGGATCACACCTGGATATGAAGAGAACGCCCGTATCGTTGCGATCGAGGCTGTCTGCAACCGACTCCAAGTCACCCGGGGTCCCCACAGCAGCGTACTGCATCCAAACGTCCGAGCGCACCGTGTCCCCGATGCATCCGCACATTATCTGGAGCATCACGCCCAGGACGGCCGTCTCGAGTCCGTTCGGTCCCGAAGTGGACACCCCGCCCACGACGACGAGCGGCCGCTTCGAAGCTACAAGGCCTTCGGCCGCCGCGATCAGGAAATCGCGGCCCAGCCCCGCCGCACCGGCCGCTTCCTCCAGGCTCACATGCGGTGCCTTGTCGACCAGGTCGAGAATCGCTTCGTCCCCGATATTCCTTTCGGCCGCGACTCTTCGCACGAGCCAGGCGAGAACATGGGCCTCCGAACCCGGCCGCACCGCCCCGCGCGCAGCGGCATTCAACCCCGTCAGCGAAACATGGGGTTCGACGTGCATCCATCTCAGGGCGTTTACGTTCTTCGCCGCCTCGACGGCCGAGGCGAATTCCACGGGGCTCAAGAAGGTATCGAGTATGTCGGCGCCGACGGTGAGCAGGAAGTCCGCCCTCTCTACGGCATAGTGCGGCACGTCCCGCCTGCCGAAAAACATCTCGTAGGCGCGCCTCAGGTTGGCATGGGAGAGGGGCTCGAACGACGGCAGTCTCTCGACGCCCGTCGCGCCGCAGAATTCATCCACGAGCGAAGCCAGAGTACCCGTAGTCCTTCCGCTCAGGTAGGCACGCTTCTTTCCTCCCGCCGCCATCACTTCGCCGATCCTCGAGAAGGCTTCGTCCCACGAGATCTCGGTGAAATCACCTCCCCCACCCGCGGCCAGGGGCGCCTTGAGCCTCCGGGGATGGTACAACCTGCCGAGCCCCGCCTGCCCCCTCACGCACAGAGCCCCTCCGCCGACGGGATGCCCCGGATTTCCCTCGAGCTTCACCGGCCTGCCCTCCCTCACCCGTACGCTCATCCCGCAACCCGCCGGGCATTCCGTGCAGGTCGATGAGAAAAAAACCGCCTCGCCCGGGATCACGCCGTCGTCCGGCGGGATGAGGTAGGGAATCAATTTCTCCGGCGCTCCCTTGAAGCCACAGGAGCCGAGCAACGTGGTTCCCGAAGCCACTCCCATCATTCTTATGAATTCGCGTCTGTTCATCTCGCTCCGTGTCCTTGTCCTACTTGTGGCAAGTCAGGCAATCGATGGGAGCCGATCTCGATTTGTGGCACGTGATGCACCATCCCATCTCGAGGGAATGCACTTTCCTCACCTTGTCCATGACGCCGACTTCTCCGTGGCAATTCGAGCACTCGATGCCCGCCTTGACGTGCCTCTTGTGTGTGAAATAGACGTACTTTCTCTTTCTTATCCTGTACACCCGGTTCCATGGAATGGGTTCTTTCTCCTCCCAGTACTCGCTGAGCTTCCTCACTTCCGGTCTATCCACCGCCACCGCCTTGTGGCATGACATGCATCTCTGCACCGACGGGACCCCCGCGAACGCGGACTTGTCCGCGTAGCGATGACAGAAGGTGCACTGCAAGCCGACCTTCGAGACGTGGATCCTGTGGCTGAAGGCGATCGGCTGGTCGGGCGCCCGCCGCCTGGCGTACCAGTAGTCGCCCATGGCGAGAACCCCCGCCGTGAAGGCACCGAAGTAGAAGACGATGATCACCGGCAAAATCCTCCTCATTTCCGATCCCGCTCCCTTCGCCGGTTGTTCTTGAGTTCCTCCATGACGAAAGCGGCCACCGCTTCGATCTCTTCCGGCTCCAAACCGAGTTCGGGCATCTCGGGATAATCGGGATTCTTCTTTACCGGCTCGGCTATGAAGGCCTTCAAGGCTTCCAGGTCCCCCTCGTACTTGGGCAGCACGTTCGCCAGGGGCGGGCCGACGAGTTCTTCGTTGAATTCGTGGCAGAGGGAGCAAACGTCATCGAAGATCTTTCGTCCCTTCTCCACCAGCTTCTCGCCCTCCGGCGCCGTGGCCGCCCCGCCTTCCCCGCTCGAAGCGCGGGCCTCCTCCGAGAGCATACCGAGGACCCGGGCATGCTCGCGGTTCGAGGCGTCGAAACTGAAATGATCCACGGATATCGCGCTCGCGAAGAACAAGAGGAGGAAAAGAAAACCAGGCACACCGTAACCCGGGCGGGACGATTTGATGACACCGTACGCCGACAACGCAGTCGCAAGCAGGAAGAGGAAGGCGGCCGCGCTCGCCACGAACACTTCGCCGCTCAAGGACGATTCAGGCAAGGTCACGATGTAGAGAAGCCATATCGCCGGCATCGCAAGCGCCCCCGCGAGCGTCGTCCCCGCCCCGAACAGCATGAGAAAACGATCGCATTCATCGTTCCCGCGCCCGCCACCCCAATTGAAGCGGAAAAAGAGCGTCATGACGCCGGCGGCAAGGAACGACGACACCACGAAGACTCCGAACTTCATGATGACGTTCCACGAGAGCAGGAGCTCGGGCAGGCTGTCGATGAAAATCCACTTCTCCGGGTCCCCCGATCTCACCGAGGCGGCAATGAACACGTAGTAGCCGCCTGCAAGGATCAAAGTGCCGAGCGCGCCCAGCGCGACCGCGCCCGGATCCGTCCCTGTGCGGGCCAGTCTCTTCTTGAACGCCAGGAGCAGAACGAAGGCGGCAACCACGGGAATGATCGAGAACGCCTGGTAACCGAGGACGGAGACGCCGGACTCGTAGAGGAGCTGTCGGGAGGTCAGCGTCAGTATCGCCATGGGCAGGATGCCGAGAAAGAACAACGTGCTCTTTGCGTGCGCCGCCATGGCGCTCAGCAACCCGGCCGCTTGGGTGTACGCTCCTTCCCGGTCCTCCACGCCGAGCATCGCAAAAGCGCAAGCGGATATCGAACCGCCCATCACCATGGCCATGAAGGGAAGGTGAACGAGCAACGTGATGAACCTGATCAACGCCAACAACACCATCTGCTCGGGCGTCGGTGGTATGATATTGTATTCCAGGAAATTCATCGTCCTATCCGCCGCCGTTTCCCGGCGAATCCTCCTAGAGCCAGAATGAATTCAGGGAGATCAATACTATCACCAACAAAGCGTAAGCGTTCAGGCTCCTGAACAGAGCGTGGAAGTCCGCCTCGCCCCAGCCTCCGGAGACGTGCTTCCAAACCCACCCCACCAGCCAGAAGCCCGCGACGATCAACGCGGCGGCCACGTATAGGGAATCCATCGCCCCGAAGAAAGGGATGAGGAACGAGGCCGCGGTCGCCGCGGCTATCCAGACGAAAGTCATCCTGGCCATCTGTTCCCTCGTGAATACCTCCAGTAACGATGGAAGTCCGGCTTTTGCGTAATCCTCGGCGTAGCCGAGAAGGAGAATCCAGAAATGCGGGACCTGCCAGATGAAAAAGAAGAACGCCAGCGCCATGGCTTCCTTCGAGATGACGTCGCCCCCGCCTGCGACCCACCCGATGACCGGCGGAATCGCTCCCACCACCGCGCCGGGAAGCGCCGCGAACGCCGTCACACGCTTGAGCCCGGCGTAGATCGCGTTGTACCAGAGGACTGCGCAGATCCCCAGCAACGCGCAGGTCACACCGTAGCCCGCCAGGAGAACCGCCAAGCCCGAGATCATCCAGCCGAGAGCAAGCGCCAGTGCGCCCCCCGGGGAGATCCCGCCCTACGGGATCGGTCGCCGGCGCGTCCTCTCCATGATCCCATCGATCCTCCTGTCCTGGTACTGGTTCATCGCGGCCGATCCGCAGGCGAGGAGAAAAACCCCTGCAATCACAACCGATGAGCGGCCTATGTCTCCTTGCGATGCGAGCATGAATCCGGCCAGCGTGGACAGGGTGGAGAGAAGCGCTATCCTGAACTTGGCGAGAGCTAGGACCGTCTTTATCACGCCTATCATTCATTCACCTTTCAATGTCTTGAGGTACTCTATTATCGCCGCCTGCTCCTTCTCCGTCATGCGCTCTTTCTGCGACGGCATGACCGGGTCGAATCCCTTGACGATCTCCTTCTCGGGTCGCAGGAGCGAACGGACGATGTAATCTTCATCGGCGGTAAGTTCTTTCTCTTCCCCTTCGACGATCACGATCGTCCGCCTGCCGAAAAGCCCCTTGAAGCTCGGACCGATCTTCACGGACCCATCGATGCTGTGGCAGGCCATGCAGCCTTTCGTCCGCACGAGCCTGGCTCCTCTCGCCGCCATCTTTCCCTCGTCCTCTTCGCCGGGTCTTTCTTGCACCTCTTCCTCGACCAGCCTGCCTTCGGCCGAGTACCATTCCTCGAAATCCCTCGGGCTCATCACCACCACGCTGGAATGCATGTAGGAATGACGATCCCCGCAATACTCCGCACAGAATACATCGTAGCTTCCCGTGTCGCGGGCCGTGAACCAGACGTAATTCTCCATTCCGGGCACGGCGTCCTGCTTGACCCGGAACGCAGGGACGTAGAAACTGTGCAGAACGTCCTCCGAAAGCACTTCCATCTTGACCGGCTCCCCCGCCGGGATCCTCAGGACGTCGCTCTCGACGCCGTTTTCGTAGCGGAAGAGCCATGACCACATGCGCCCGTAGACCTTGATCTTCATTGCGCCCTCGGGAGGTTGCTTCATCGTCCTGTATCCCACCCAACCATAGTAGAACATCCCCAGGACGAGCAATGTGGGAATAGCCGTCCAGATTATCTCCAACAAGGTATTGCCCTCGACTCGGGATGGGGTGCGGTTCTTCTTGCGGCTGTACTTGATCACGAACGTGATCATGAGGGACGTTATGAGCACCAACATGATCACGCATACCACCAGGATCACCAGGAACGCGGTGTTCACCTGATCCGCTATGTTGGATGCTCCTCTAAGCATTTCGCTACCTGAACGACACGTCGAGGAAAGTGAAACCTATGAACAGAGCGATGGTACACACGACTATCATCACCACGATCTTGAAGAACCGCTTCTCCTGCTTGAGATGCATGAAAACGTTGAGAACGTACATCGACTTGGCGGAGGCGATGACGAGGGCCGTCGCCACGCTCAAGGCCCCGAGATGCATCCCGGCCACCGTCACCGTGAGCGCGGTGAGCATCACCAGGTTGAGCCAGGTCATAACATAAGGGCCGAAGCCGACGACTTTCCGTTCCTTTTCGTCCATCCGATCGCCTCAAGTAATCAAGTAGAACAACGGGAAAAGAAAGATCCAGATTATGTCCACTAGGTGCCAGTAGAGGCCGGCCACTTCCAACTTGCTGTATTCCTCTATCCCGGCCCGCCCCGGAGCCGGCTCGTACTTGAAATCGATATCCACCCGCCTGAGGGAGTCGCTCATTTCCCCGCCGTCCCAGACCTCCTCGCCTCCAGGAGTTCTCGCCGTCATTCTGGCGCCTTTCAATTTGTCCACCACTTCCCCCCTCAGACTCACCCTTCGCCTGGGCATGGAAGGCAGCGAGACGGCCATGATCGACAGTATGACGACGCCCACGAACACGTGAAGCCCGTGCAAGCCGGTCATCGCGTAGTAGAGGCCGAAGAAAAGCACCTCACCGAAGCTCCTTTTCAGCAGCTCGGGGGATCGAGGATAGATGCCGTGATGGATCTTAGCCCCCCACTCGAAATACTTGTTCACCAGGAATGCGAGACCGAGGAGAATCGTGAAGAGGAGGAAAACCATCGCCGCCTTCTTGCGCCCTTGGTGAGCGGCCGAAATGGACAAGGCCATGGCCAGGCTGCTCGTCAGGAGAATGATGGTATTGGCCGTGCCGACCAGCGTGTTCAGTTGCATCGCCGCGTCGTGGAATTCACCGGGGTGCTTCGCGCGATAGACCGAGTAGAGCAGGAACATTCCTCCGAAGAGCAGCAACTCTGTGACGAGAAACAGCCACATCCCCATCTTGGCACCGATGTAATCACGATGCGCGGGCCCGGCCGCGTGCGCGGAAACGTTCATTTCACCTCTATTCCCGAATAGTCATAGGGGCCCCTCGTCGCTTCCGGAATCTTCTCGAAATTCTCGACCGGGGGCGGTGAAGAAGTCCGCCATTCAAGAGTGGCGCCTCCCCAGGGGTTGGAGGATGCTCTATCCCCTTTTCTCAAGGAACGTATCAAGTTCGCAAATATCACGATCAGGCCCAGGATCAGGATCCAGGAGCCTATAGTCGATATCACGTGGTACTTGTGAAATCTGGGAAGATAGTCATAGTATCGGCGCGGCATTCCCAGCCAACCCATCACCAGCATGGGGAAATAGAGCACGTTGAAACCCACGAAGAGCAACGCCCACCCGATTTTCGACGGCCTCGCGGCGTACATTCTGCCGAAAATCTTGGGGAACCAGTAATGAAGACCGCCGATGAAGGCGAACCCCACTCCGCCGAACATCACGTAATGGAAGTGCCCCACCACGAACGCAGTATCGTGAATGTGAACGTTCACGGCCAGCGCGCCCTGCATGAGGCCAGTCAGGCCGCCGATGGAGAAGAGGAATATGAAAGACAAAGCGTAGAGCAAGGGGGTCTCCAGGCTGATGGATCCCTTGTACAGAGTCGCTATCCAGTTGAAGACCTTGATCGCGCTTGGGATGGCCACGAGGAACGTGAGGAGCGAAAAAATCACGTCGGCGGCGTAACTCTGCCCGCTTACGAACATGTGATGTCCCCATACGAGCGAACCCAACGAGGCTATGGCCAGGCTCGAGAAAGCTATGGCCTTGTATCCGAAAATCGGTCTTCGCGAGAACACCGGAATTATCTCGGTTACCACCCCCATGGCGGGGAGAATCATTATGTAGACCGCGGGATGCGAGTAGATCCAGAATAAGTGCTGAAAGAGAATCGGATCGCCCCCCTTGGCGGGATCGAAGACTCCTATTCCGAACATCCGCTCGAACACGACGAGGAGAAGAGTTATACCGACTATCGGCGTGGCCAGGATCTGGATCCATCCCGTCGCGTAGAGCGCCCAGGGGAACAGAGGCATGCGGAACCATCCCATGCCCGGGGCACGCAGTCTGTGTATCGTGGTGACGAAGTTGAGGCCGGTGAGGATGGAAGAAAACCCGAGTACGAAAGCGGCGAACACGGCCAGGGACACATTGGTCGTCGTTCTGAGACTGTAGGGAGCATAGAAGGTCCATCCCGTGTCGGGCGGACCTCCGCCGGTGAAGAGAGCCGCTACGGCGAGCATGGCTCCGGACACGTATATCCACCACGACAGAAGGTTCAACCTCGGGAAGGCGACGTCGCGTGCCCCCAACTGCAGGGGCAGAATGAAATTGCCCAGAGCGGCGGGGATTCCCGGTATGATGAAGAGGAAGATCATGATCACGCCGTGCAGGGTGAAGAAAGCGTTGTACGTTCTCGCATCGACGATGGTTTTCCCGGGACTGAGCAATTCGAGACGCATCAAGAAGCCGAGAAAGACACCGACCGCGAAAAAGGTGAGCATCGATATCAAATAGAGTATGCCTATCCGCTTGTGATCCGTGGAGAATATCCAGGAGAATATCCCCCTGAACCGTCCGTGATGTTCGTAGTACGCTTTGGCAGGAACCGCTTCCATCATCTTGTCATCTTTCCGTATCCGTATGCGATGAAGACCTTCTTTTTCTGCCCGTAAGCACCAGGAAGGCGACGAAGGCGAGAGCGGTCAAAAGAATCGTGGCGCCGGCCACGCGCGTCACGTTCAATACGTACCTCTTTCCCTCGGAATCGTAGCTGAAGCAATAGAGTAGAACCTTGGCTATCGTCGGTCCGACCCTCCCCTGGGACGCTTCCGTCAAAGCCATTTTCAGATCGAACGGCAGATAGCTTATACCATAGAGGTATCGGGTTATCTTTCCGTCCGCTCCGAGTACGATCAGGCTTGCAGGATGAACGAAATCCTCGCCGCTTCTCCTGAAACGGAATCCCACCGCTCGAGTGAAGCACCGAATGCTCGCGCTGTCCCCGGTAAGGAATCTCCAGGAGCCTTCCGGAAACGGCTTGCCTATTCCCGTTATGTAATTGTTCTTCATCCGGCGGGAATCCTCGGGCTCGTCCCTATCGTCGAAACTGATCGTTATGACGTCGTAATCCTTTCCCGGAACCATGCCCACCTTCCCGAGGACCTCGGCCACGCCGCCAAGGAGCGGTTTGCATATACTGGGACAACGGTAATAGACCAGCGATACGATCACCGGTCTCTTGATGAGGTCACCAAGCTTCACCTCGTTTCCGTTTTCGTCGATGAACGGGATATCGAGGGGAACATGATCGCCTAGATGCTCGTCGATGCCGATTTCATCGGGATTCGGAGGCAACTGTGCCTGGGGAGTGGATACTATGAGAGAGAGGAGAAGAATCGTCGATATGTAGAAACTCGTTCTCGCCAACTCAACTCCCCGTGATCGCATAACCGCGGCTTTCTTGATACGAATCGCGTCGCATCAAGGAGTCGAATGAACATGTCCGAATGGTGAGGTAAACTCCGACTCAAACTATCCTATATCGTCATTCCTGTCAAGGGAGAATACGCATCTCGAGCTGATCTCTTCCGCTATTGAAACCCCTCGATCCCCACGCTTCTCACTGAAGCATTTCGTTCATCTTCTGCACGCTCGTCGTGGGAAGATCGCAGGACCGGTTGCTGCATACATATGCGGTCGCCTTGCCGCCGAGCGCGTGTAACGGTTCCGTGAACCGGGCGATGGCGCCGAGGAGCCCGGCGTCTTTCTCGTTCTTGAACAGAACCACCGCGTTGGGGAGATAGAGCCGATTCACCGAGGCGAGCATGGTCCTTGCCGCTCGGTCGTCCTTTTCTCCGACCACCACTATTTCCACGGACTTGCTTGCGGCGTAATCGAGCGCACACATCAGGAACGAGAATGACCCGGGGCTCCTTTCCACCAGGCTCGAGAACGCCTTGCCCAGATCCACCGCTCTCTCCTCCAGCGAGGTATCACCGGTCATCCTGCCGAGTCGCAGGAGGTTCATCATCTCCACCGAATTGCCCGAAGGATACGCTCCATCGTAGACTTCCTTCCTGCGGACTATCAATTCCTCTCCGTCGTCGGGCGTGAAGAAGAAACCGCCGTCCTCTTCGTCCCAGAAGTGCGAGACGAGCTCGTCGTTGAGACGAACAGCCTCTCTCAAGTATCTCACCTCGAAACCGGCCTGGTAGAGTTCGATCAAGCCTCGGATCATGAAGGCGTAATCGTCCAGGTTGCCTTGAATAGCCGCGTCCCCACCCCGGTAACGGTGCAGGAGACGTCCATCGGCTCCCCTCATCTTCGCGAGGACGAAATCCGCCGCTCTGCGCGCCGCCGATAGATACATTTCGTTTCCGAACACTCTCGCCCCCCGGGCCAGGGCGGCGATCATCAAGCCGTTCCAATCGCTCAGCACCTTGTCGTCCTTGAACGGGTGCATCCTCTTCTCCCTCGCCGCGAAGAGCTTTTTTCTCGAAGCTTCCAGGCGCTCGCGCACTTCGTCGGGAGCAAGTCCGGTCGCCTCCGCCAGAGCCTCGATACCGGCTCTCACTGCAAGCACCCGCGCTCCTCGACCCGCGTCCGACGCACCTCCCGGCGCATTCCCCTCATCCGCCAATCCGAAATGCCGAATCACCAGGGATGCGTCTTCCTCGTCAAGGATCTTTTCCACTTCTCTTGCGGTCCAGTAGTAGAACTTCCCCTCCTCCCCGTCGCTGTCCGCATCTTCCGCGCTCAAGAAAGCGCCGTCGGCCGAAGTCATGTCGCGAAGCACGTAGGCGAAGATCTCCTCCGCCGTCTTCTTGAAGTCGGCTCTTCCCGTCGCCTGGTACGCCGCCACGTAAGCGAGCGATATCATCGCCTGATCGTAGAGCATCTTTTCGAAATGCGGTACGCCCCAGAAGGCATCGGTCGAGTAACGATGAAAACCGAAGCCGATATGGTCATAGATGCCGCCGTCTCTCATTTTTTCCAGGGTGAGCTCGGCCATCTCGAGGCTCTTCGCGTCGCCCGTGCGTTTCCAGTGGCGCAGGAGGAAGAGGACGTTCTGCGGGGTGGGAAACTTGGGAGCGTTTCCGAATCCGCCGTTTTGGGTATCGAATCGTGCGGCAAGTTGTTCGTGAGCCAGGTCGAGCATGCCCGGAGCAAGTCCGCCGCCGGGGCCGGGCGCCGACACATCGCTCAATGCTTGCCCTATCCTGTCCACGGACGAGAGGATCTCGCTCCTCTTGTTCTTCCAGACCTCGGCGACTTTCGGCAAGAGACTGACGAGCCCGCGCCTCCCGAAACGATCCGATTTCGGGATATACGTAGCGGCGAAGAAAGGCTTCCTGTCGGGAGTCATGATGATCGTGAGAGGCCAGCCGCCTCCGCCGGTCAGCATCTGGCATACCGTCATGTAGACATGGTCGATGTCCGGCCTCTCCTCCCTGTCGACCTTGATGCAGACGAATGTCTCGTTCAGGAGAGCCGCCACTTCCGGGTCCTCGAAAGATTCCTCCTCCATCACATGGCACCAATGACACGTCGAATAACCTATGGAGAGGAATATCGGCTTGTCTTCCCTCCGAGCCTTGGCGAAAGCCTCCTCCCCCCAAGGATACCAGTCCACCGGATTGTCGGCATGCTGGAGAAGGTAAGGACTCTTCTCGTTAGCCAGGTGATTCATCCCGGCGGGTATCTCTCCGGCGCCACCGGTCCCCGCCGGTCCCACTTCGCCGCCGCCTTCACTCGTTGCATTCATCATGACGACTCCTTTTCCGCTTCCATCTCCCGATCGATAGTAGCCCACCGCGAACACGGAGGCGACCACGATGAGCGGCGATACCACCCACATGACTCTACGCGATCTTCTTCTATCCATGATTCCTTCTTCCCGGCGGAACCGCCCGCTGCTCCTTCGATTCAATATGCATCAGGAGGCCCCGGTCATTACAATGACCCCCAACGCCATATTATGGACCGAATAGGTCCGCTATTTATCCAAAACCAATCGGCTGGCGGTCTTATCGATGCTCGGCAGCCGATGAAAAACTTTTTGAACTTTCATCGCTCAATATAGCGTCCGGGCGGACTGCTTTCAAGCTCTGTTTCGCCCCTCGGCACGCAGATGCCGATCCGGCATGCCGGCGCCGCGAGGTCCTACAAAGGTCGGAAGACTCATTTTCTGGCGGTGGCGAATACCCAGTTTTCGCAGAAGGAAGGAATGAAGGAGGATCTGAAACGTATGCTCTTGAAGTCTCTTCCGAGGATCCGTTTTATCAGTTTCAAGGTATTGGCGTCGAACTCGGAGCAACATTGCATCGAAAGCATCCCCCGGGCGTTCAAGCTGCGGTGGATCTTGGCGAACAAGGTCCGCAGGAAACGCGTGCGGTCCATACGCGTGAGCGAAGCTGGATGCATCGTGAGGTCGTAGATGACGGCGTCGAACCCGTCGTTGCCGTCGAGATAGACGTTCGCATCCTCGTTAACGATCGTAACGCGGGGGTCCCGGAAGGAATCCCTGCAGATCTTCTTGAGGTACTTCTCCGCCACTCTTATTATCTCTTCGTCGATGTCGATCAGAACGACTTCAGCGGGCCGGTACTTCAATAGTTCGGTCAGCACCCCGCCGTCGCCGCCTCCCAGGATGGCGACGCGTCCCAGGCGCTTCCCGGATCCCGCCAAGGGAGACACCAGGTTGGCGTTGTAGACGTCGGCGTCCTTCTCCGAGATCTGGAGATCGTTGTCGAGGAAAAGCATTCTGCCGAACGAATCGTTGTCGATCACGTCTATCTGTTGATATCTGGATTTCTTGCTGAAAAGTTTTTTCTTCACGTGGTAGCGGACCTCGAACCCATAAGAAGAACAGGAGGTTATCCAGTCCTGCTGCTTCGTTTCCAGGGGATTGCCGCGCTGGATCTCGATGAACCTGAGCGTCTTGGGTTTGAAATGCCTGCGAAGGAGATGCAGCAGGTCTATCTGCGCCTTCGAACCGTTGGAACATGTGAAAATATCGACCGAAACGTGTTGGGCCTCGGGATAAGTATGCACCACGACGTGAGATTCACCTATGATCGCCACCGAGGTGACTCCGATCGGATCGTACTGATGGCTGAATACGTCGACGAGGGTGAGCCCCGCCTCCTTTATACAAGAGGCGAGAAGAGCGTCTATACGCGCGCGATCGTTCAGCAAAGTCTTGCTGCAATCCACGAATTCGGCTATGAGTTGCGCTCCGAGAGGTTTCATTTCGAATTGTGCGGGAAGTACGCGATGCCGGGCCCCCGGCCGCTGGCACCTCGATGTTGCGATTGGCTATATTCTCACGTGGAAATACGACGACCGTCCCATTCCCAGGTCTTTCATTCAGTACAACAAACCCCGCGAAACTTCAAGGGATTTTTCAACCCCCTAGCCTGGATTTTCGCCCTTCCAGTATCCGTGTCGAGTTGAATACCGCGATAAGGGCGACGCCGACGTCCGCGAATACCGCCTCCCACATCGTCGCTATGCCTGCAAGGCCCGCCGCTATGAACACCGTCTTGGCGATCAAAGCGAGAATGATGTTCTCCCAGACGACTTTCTTGGTCCACCTCCCCACCCGGATGGCTTCCGCCAGCTTGGACGGGGCGTCGGTCATTATGACCACGTCGGCCGTGTCGATCGCAGCGTCTGAACCCAATCCCCCCATGGCGACACCGACGTCGGCCCGGGCGATCACGGGGGCGTCGTTTATCCCGTCCCCTACGAAGGCCACCTTGTCGCCGTCGCCGTGCTCGCGCATCAGCTTCTCCATCACTTCCACCTTCTCCTCGGGCAGGAGGTCCGCGTGAAAACCGTCGAACCCCAGTTTGTCGGCCACGGATCCGGCGACGCTCTCTTCGTCGCCGGTCAGCATGACGATCCTCTCCACGCCCAACGCCCTCAACTCCTCCGCCACGTGCAGAGCATCCTCCCTTATCTCGTCTGCTATCACGATGTAACCGGCATACCTTCCGTCCAGCGCCACGTGCACCACGGTGCCTTCCACGCTGCAAACCCTATGCTCGATTCCCTCCTCGTGCAGAAGCTTGTCGCTTCCGGCGATGATCCTGCGCCCGCTTATCACCGCACGCACGCCCCTGCCGGCGGTCTCCTCGTAGCTCTCCACCTCGCCGGCGTGTGTTTCGCCTCCGAACGCCTCGCGGATCGACTGGGCTATCGGGTGATTCGACCGGGATTCCGCTTCCGCCGCCGTCTCCAGGAGATCCTTCTCCGAAAAACCGTTTTCGGGCACGACCTCGGTGACTTTGAACACTCCCTTCGTCAAGGTTCCCGTCTTGTCGAAGACGACCGTCTTCACCCGGCTCAGAACGTCGAGAAAGTTCGCACCCTTGACCAGGATCCCCCTCCTCGAGGCCCGCCCCACGCCTCCGAAATAACCCAACGGAATGCTTATCACCAGAGCGCAGGGGCACGATATCACCAGGAGGACAAGAGCCCGGTAGATCCACTCTGAAAACGTCGCCCCCTCGAGCAAGAGAGGCGGCAACAACGCGACTCCCATGGCCCCGAACACCACCGCGGGCGAATAGTACCTGGCGAACTTCGTTATGAATTTCTCTGTCTCGGCTTTCTTGCTTCCCGCCTCCTCGACGAGGTAGAGGATCCTGGCGATCGAAGAGTCGCGGAAATGCCTGGTCACACGGACTTCCAACACCCCGTGGACGTTTATCATGCCTGAAAGCACCTCGTCCCCGGGGCCCACCGGACGCGGAACCGGCTCCCCCGTCAGAGTGGACGTGTCAAGCTGCGAGTCACCGCTCAGGATCTCTCCGTCGAGGGGTATCTTCTCCCCCGCTTTGACCACTATGACGTCGCCCGGCTTCACCGCTTCCGGCGAGGTGACCTCGATGCGACCGTCCCGCTTGAGGTTGGCATACTGCGGTCTCACCTCGAGCAAGGAACGAATCGAAGAACGCGAGCGATCGACGGACAGCTCCTGGAGAAACTCCCCGATGCGGTAGAAGAGCATCACTCCGACGGCCTCGGGAACCTGATGGATCGCCAGGGCCCCGAGAGTGGCGATGCTCATGAGAAAGCTCTCGTCGAAGACCCTGCCGAAACGAATGTTGACGGCCGCTTTGCGAAGAACCCCCGCCCCGCACAGAAGGTAGGCGGGGAGGAAGACGAGGTACTCGCCGTACATGTGGGTCGTGTGATGGAGCGCATCGCGGTACAACATCCCGATCATGAAAAGAACCGACGAGGTGACTATCACTACCGCCGTCTTCCGGTTGGAAGAACCGGATGATTCCCGGGAGGAAGCGTTCCGATCGCCTACTTCTATGCCGGGTTCGATGCGCTTGACGCGGTTCAACACCTTCTCGACGTCGTCCGCATCCAGATACATGACGCCTGTCGCGGCGTTGACCGAGACGGTTCTGACGCCGTCGAGCTCTCTGATCGCTTCCTCCAATCTCGAGGCACAATCGGAACAATCGATATTCCTGAGAAAGAGTTTCCGCATCACTTCACGTAAACCGTCTTTATGTTCACGAATTCCTTGATCCCGTAGTGGGAGAGCTCCCTTCCGTAACCGCTCTCCTTGACCCCGCCGAAAGGCAGCCGGGGATCGGACCTCACCAGGCTGTTCACGAAACAGCACCCCGCTTCCAGCTCTTCGGCCGCTATTTTCTCACCCCTGCGCTTGTCGCGGGTGAAGACGGCGGCCCCGAGGCCGAACACCGTCGCGTTGGCCGCCTCGACGGCCTCCTTCTCGCCCTCGACCGGGATTATCGCCGCCACCGGCCCGAAAAGTTCCTCGTCGAAAGCGGGCATCCCTGGTCGCACGTTCGAGAGCACCGTCGGAGGGTAATAGGCTCCCTTTCCGTCTGGCACCTCCCCGCCGAGCAGCAATTTCGCGCCGCTTGCTATGCTCTTCTCGACCTGCCTGTGGAGATCGTCCCTGAGATCCCGCCTCGCCTGGGGTCCCACCTCGGTTTCTTCAGAGAGCGGGTCACCCATCCTCCGCCTCTTCATCTCTTCCACGAACCTGCTCTCGAATTCCTCCCTGACCTCCTCCACAACGATGAATCTCTTCGCCGCTATGCAGCTCTGGCCGGAGTTGATCAACCGGCTGGCCACGCAGGTGGAAACGGTTTCATCGATGTCCGCGTCCTCGAGAATCAGATAAGGATCGCTGCCCCCGAGTTCCAGGACCGTCTTCTTGAGCATCTCGCCGCTTCTCGCCGCCACCGCCTTGCCTGCGAGAGTGCTGCCGGTGAGTGTCACCGCTTTGACGAGGGGGTTGGAGATGACCTCACCCACTTGCTCGCTTCCGATGAGAAGAGCCCTGAAGATGCCTTCCGGAAAGCCCGCCTTGCCAAAGACGTCCTCGATGGCGAGGGCGCATCCGGGAACGTTCGAAGCATGCTTGAGCACTCCTACGTTTCCCGCCATCAGGGCCGGCGCGGCGAAACGGAAGACCTGCCAGAAGGGAAAATTCCAAGGCATGACGGCGAGCACTACGCCGATGGGTCGAAATGTGACATAGCTCTTCGACGCGTCGGTCGGGGCTTCCTCGTCGGCCAGGAAACTCTCGGCGTTCTCGGCATAGTAATCGCACACCCATGCGCACTTCTCGACTTCCGCCCTTCCCTCTCTTATCGGCTTGCCCATCTCGACGGCCATCAGGCGTGCATATTTCTCCGCGTCCCGCCTCAGGATTTCGGCCGCCTTCCTCATCAGTCCGGCCCTGTGATCGAAAGGCCGGCGGCGCCATTGGTGGAATACTTCGTTCGCCTCGGCGATGATCTTCGCCGCCTCGCTCGCCGACATCTCGTCATATCTCTTCACCAGTTCCCCGTTGGCGGGGTTCACCGTTTCAATCGCCATCTCTACTCCTTCCAGAAATCGTCCAGTTTCTTTATGAGTTCATCGTTGGGACTCACGTCGATGGGAACGTCGACCAGGCACAATTCCCCCGACCTTACGGCCTTCTCGAGGCAATGCTTCAGCTCCGCCACGCTTTCCGGACGATATGCCTTGACTCCGAAGCTTTCCGCGAGCCGCTTGAAATCCGGATTGGAAACCTTCGTTCCGAATGATCTCCCCTTCGACATTCTCTGTTTCCAGCTGATGAGCCCGTAATCGTCGTCGTTCAGTATCACGGCAGTGAAGCCTGCGCCAGTGCGCCTGGCCGTTTCCAGTTCCTGGACGTTCATCATGAAGCCGCAGTCGCCCATGACCGCCACGACCTGCCGGTCGGGATCCACCAGGGATGCGGCCACGGCGCCGGGCAAGGCGATGCCCATGCTGGCAAGGCCGTTGCTCATTATGCACCCGTGAGGGCAGTACGTGGGGAAGTTGCGCGCTATCCATATCTTGTGACTGCCGACGTCGCTTATGAGCAGGCCGTGATCGTCCATGATCTCCCGCAGGATATGCAGCACGCCGGGAATCGTGAAAGGGTCGCCGTCACGAAGGGCGTAGCTCTCTATGTCTTCCAGAATCCTCGAGCGTATCGGCTTGTACCATTCCGTGTCGAAGTCGAGATCCTGGTTCTCGAGCCTCGCGTCGAGTTCCCACAAGGTTCCGGATATATCGCCCTCCACTTCGACCTCGGGGTAATAATGGCTGTACACCTCGGCCGGCGTGAAATCTATGTGTACGATCCTCTTGCTGAGGTCCGGGTTCCATTTCTCCGGAGGGTACTCCGCAATGTCGTAGCCCACCGTCATTATCAGATCGGCCTTCTCGATCGCCTCGAACACGAAGTCCTTGAAGCCCAGCCCTATGCAGGCGAGCGACTTTTCCGACCGCACCGAGACGGCGCCCTTGCCCATGAACGTGCTGGTCACGGGGATCCCGTATTTCTCCACCAAGGTAGTGAGGTGTTTGCTCGCGAGCTTCCTTATGGCCCCGTTCCCCGCCAGGATGAGCGGTCTTCGCGATGACTTCAGCATACGGACGACTTTCTCGACGGCCTTGTAATCCGGGGAGGGACGCCGCACTTTGATTCTGGGCAGAGGTTCGAGCCCTTCGCTCACTTTCATTCGGGCGATCTCCTCGGAGAGCTCGATCTGGGTGGCCCCCGGTTTCTCGCTCTCCGCCACCTTGAAGGCCTTGCGGACGATCTCGGCGACCGCCCCCGGGGTTTGGACCGCGCTGTTCCACTTCGTAACCGGCTTGAACATGCTCACGATATCCAGGAACTGATGGCTTTCGTGGTGGGTTCTCGATATCCCGCCCTGCGCGGTTATCGCGACCAGTGGAGCCTTGTCGAGGTTTGCATCGGCCACGCCGGTGAGCAGATTCGTCGCCCCCGGCCCGAGGGTCGAGAGGCATACGCCCGCCCTGCCCGTCAACCTTCCCCAGACGTCGGCCATGAACGCCGCGCCGAGCTCGTGCCTGGCGGCGATGAATCTCACCTTCGAGTTCTCCATGGAGAAGAGGAGATCCTCGTTCTCTTCACCCGGTACGCCGAAGACGTATTTCACGCCCTCGTTCTCGAGGCACTCGACGAACAGGTCGGAAACTTTCATTGGTCAGCTCCTTTACACCCTTTCCGATGGATCACGCGGGCTACACGCTTCCTAGACCGATATAATATAGTAACTCAATACTCCCAGCACTACCAACACTGCACCCGTAACACCTTTTTCGTGCCGTTCCAGAAAGGGCCACTCGATCTTCTCGACTCCGCGACGAGCCAGGTCCACCATCACTATCAGGCCGACGACAGTGACCAAGAAGTATATCGATGAAACGAGGAGCACACCGAGGAGGCCGTGGGCGCCTGCGGTGAAAAAGTAGGCTTCTATCTCCAGGCAAGGCGACAGGAACATCGCAACGCTCAGCGAAACGATGATCGCCGGTATGGTTCTCCTTCGTACCTTCTCGGGATCGGTGATCTCGTGGAAATGCCGGTGGCTCTTGAGATCCATGAATATGTACGCAAGTCCCAAAGAGGAGAGGATGGCCGGGGCCGCTATCTTCATCGCGGCCGCCTGCTCCGAGGAGATCTTGTAGCCGACCATGCCTATGATTATCCCGATCACTATCGTGCTCAGGGTGTGGGACGCCCCGGCCACCGCCGTCACCATGGCGGTCATCCCTCTCGACCACTTCTCCGACTTCGCTATAGCCACTATGGGAAGCCAGTGATTGGGAATGGAGGCGTGAACGATACTCAAGAGCAGGCTGCCGAGAAGGATCTTGAACATCTGAATCTCCCGTACGATACGCTTGCGATCCCGTGATCTCCTTCGAAACTTTCGTTCATTCGGTCCGCCCGGCGGAGAAACCGTAGGGCGGATAATGTACTCCCTTTTCCGTTATCAAGGCCGAGATCAATCCGGCGGGCGTCACATCGAAGGCGGGATTCAACGCCCTCGCACCCTCCGGGGCGATCTGGACACCGGCGAACTTCTTCACCTCTTCCTCCGGCCTCTGTTCGATGGGGATAGCCGATCCGTCGGCGATCGAGGGATCGATCGTGCTCGACGGCGCCGCCACGTAGAAAGGCACCTTGAATCTCTCCGCTATCACGGCGAGGCTGAAAGTACCGATCTTGTTGGCCGTATCCCCGTTGGCGGCGATCCTGTCGGCTCCGACGATCACGCACGATACCAGCCCCCTGCTCATGACGTAGGCGGCCATCCCTTCCGTGACCACCGTGACCGGGATTCCGCGTTCCATGCACTCCCACGCGGTCAACCGCGCTCCTTGCAGGAGCGGTCTCGTTTCATCGGCGTACACTCTTATCTTCTTGCCTTCCTCGACCGCCGCGAAGACGACGCCCAGGGCCGTGCCGTACCCGCTCGTGGCGAGCCCTCCCGTGTTACAGTGGGTGAGCACGACGTCTCCATCCGCGAGAAGCGCCGACCCGTTGATTCCTATCCTGCGGCACATCTCGACGTCTTCTCGGTAGATGGACACAGCCTCCCCGTGCAGGGCCCCGAGCAAGTCCCCGGCCGTCTCCCACTCCCGCGAGTAGACGGATCTCATCCTCTCCAGGGCCCAGAAGAGATTGACCGCCGTGGGCCTCGTTTCGCCGATTCTTCGCCGCGCGCCCTCGAGAACATCTTGCAGCTCCCCGACGGGCATCGAGGCCGGCGAACGGAGTTTCATCTCGTCCATGTCGAAGAAGTATCGGCCCTCGGTCGACCACTTCTCCTCGACGGCGAGCAGCAAACCGAAAGCCCCCGCCACGCCGAGGGCCGGAGCGCCGCGGACGGCGAGAGCCTTGATCGCGTCGCAAAGATCGTCGACGCGCCGCAGTTCCAGAATCCGATAGTCGAACGGCAAGGCACGCTGGTCGATGATCGACAGCCTTCCTTTCCTGAATTCAATAGTCGGTATCAGCATCCATTTCCCTTTCTTGCGATATCGTTTATCAGGTCGAAGAGCAGAGCGACGGGCAGGCCTACGACATTGAAATAGCACCCCTCGATTGATTCGACGAAGCACGCGGCCAACCCCTGTATCGCGTATGCTCCCGCTTTGCCCCTCCATTCGCCCGAGTCCACGTAGGCTTCGATATCGTGATCGGAAAGCTTCTTGAACCTCACCGAGGTCACGGCGCTGTCCACGACTTCTATGTTATTCCTTTCGATTTTCAAGGAAACTCCGGTGACCACGTCGTGGCTCCTGCCGCTCAGCTTTCGCAAATGCTCGCGAGCCTCCTCTCTTCCGCGGGGCTTTCCCAGCACATCACCATCGGCTATGACGACCGTGTCGGCGCCTATCACCAGAGCTTCCGGATGCAGTCGGGCCACTTCAGCCGCTTTGAGTCGGGCGAGTTCGACGGGCAGGTCGTATGGTCGACCCGGCAGCTCTTGGCCGTCGACATCGAGATGAGCCGGCCGGGAACGGAAGGGCACATCCAGGCCCTCGAGAATCGATATTCGTCGCGGCGAGGCCGATGCGAGAACGATTTCTCTCTGCAAAGAACGCGGGATGAAAGGATTCATGCGGCTTCCTTTTCGATCAAGAGCGTGACGGGACCGTCGTTCACGAGGGACACGTGCATGTGTTCCCGGAACACGCCCGATCGAACCGCAAGGCCGGTTCGACTCTTCAGGCGATCTAGAAACGCCTCGTACAACCGCGATGCGACTTCCGGGGGAGCGCTCTTGTCGAAGCTGGGTCTCCTTCCCTTGCGGCAGTCACCGTACAGGGTGAACTGGGAGACGACGAGAATCTCCCCGCCGACGTCATCGACAGAGAGATTCATCCTGCCCGCTTCGTCTTCGAATACTCTCAGCGACACCACTTTCTTCGCTATCCAATCGAGGATCTCTTCGTCGTCTCCATCCCCGAATCCAACCAACAGCAGCAATCCCCTACCTATCGAAGCGATTGTTTCATCCCCGATCTCGACCGATGCTCTCTTCACTCGCTGGATCACCGCTCTCATGCAGTCCTCCCGTGATCGGCCGCATCGATGAGCCGGATACGCGCCCTCACTCGTCACTGATCCTGGCATCCACCACCCTGAGCTCGGTCCGGTGACGGTTCATGTAGTAGTTCTTCCTCACCTTGACGGCCACGTCGATCCTGCGCCCGAACAACGATGCGGGACTCGTGCTCAGCCCTCCATTGAAAAATATCGCTTCACCCGCCTCGCCCCGCTCGTCTTGGAAGAAGAGTTTCAGATGCCCGTTGCCCACTATCCTCGTGTCGTCCATCACCCGAAGTCTCGGGATCTTCCAAACCGGCTCCTTGTTGCCGTAACCGAAAGGTTCGCACCGCGCGAAGAAATCGGCCAGCTCCAGAGTGCACTCCTCGAGCGTGAGCTCGCCGTCGATGAGCAAGACCGGCTTGGGGGGAAGCTCCTTCACGGCTTCGAGAAGCTGATCGCTGAGCCGATTGCGGAAGGCGTCCATCTTGTCCGTTCGAATCGTGACACCCACCGCCTGGGAATGACCGCCGTACCTGATCATCAGCTCCTTGCACTTGTCGAGCTCGCTCTTGAGATGCACACCGGGAACACTCCTCCCCGATCCTTTCGCCGTCTCCCCTGATATGCTGAAGAGGATCGCCGGACGCCCGAGCGACTCGGCCAATTGGGAAGCGACTATCCCGAGCACCCCCTCATCCCACCTCTCGCTTCCAAGGATGAAACCGCCCAGCGAATCAGGGTCGGGTATCCTTTCGACCGCGTCCATCGCCTCCCTGTAGACGAGCTCGGTCAGTTCCCTCCTTCGCACGTTCTCCCGCTCGAGGACCGCGGCCAATCCCCTGGCCTCCGCTTCTTCTTCCGACAGGAGCAGCTCGAGAGCCGGGCGGGCCCTGGAAACTCTCCCCGGAGCGTTCAGCCTCGGGGCGAGCCTGAAAGATATGATGCCGGCGCTTATGTCCCCGCTCCTGGCCGAGGAGTTCTCTATCAAGGCCTTCATTCCCGGGCGGGGGGCGGAGTTGATGATCTCGAGTCCTTTGCGTGCGAAATACCGGTTCTCCCCCACCAACGGGACGAGATCCCCGATCGTCGCCAGCGCGACGAGATCGAGAAGCTCGTCGGGCTCGACGTCACTCGTTACGCCGGAGGCATGGAGAGCCTGAACCAGCTTGAAAGCCACGCCCGTGCCGCATAGGTACTTGAAGGGGTATTCCTCGCCCGGGCGAAATGGATTCAACACGATGCCGGGAGGCAATTGCCGAGGAGGAAATTCGTGATGGTCGCATATTACGACATCTATGCCCGCGGATATCAGAGTCTCCACGAGCTCGCCATCGGATGTGCCACAATCCACTGCAATCACAAGCCCCACCCCGTTCGCCAGAGCCCATTCGACCGCCCTCTTGGACAGCCCGTACCCGTCCTTTCGCCTGTCGGGCAGAAACCTGGCGACATTGGGAAGGATTCGGCGGAGATAGAGATAGAGGAGCGCGGTACCCGAAATCCCGTCCACGTCGTAATCCCCGTGGACCATGGCTTTCTTGCCGCGCCGCGCTGCATCCCTTATGCACTCCACCGCTTCTTCCATCCTGCCGAAAGCAAACGGATCGACGGCGAGGGAAGGATCGGGGCTGAGGTACATGCGGGCTTCGCTCTCCACCGCGAGAGAACGGGAAACGAGGAACCTCGCTCCGGCCCGCGGTATTCCAAGCGCAAGTGCGAGCTCGGCGGCTTCCGAGCTCTCAGGCTGGGATTGCGACTGCCAGTGGTATTTGTTCAGGTTGTTTTCCTCGCAGGTTTTCAATGACTCACGCAGGATTACATTTGATCCAACCGCGGCGGGAATCGAATGGGCACGAAGGCGGCGAGCTTCATCCCTGCCGCGTAGAAGGATCGGGGCAGGTCATAAGCCGAGTTCTGTTCCCGCCGAGCGGGTGACGACCATTTATCTGGGATGCGCGTTGCCGCGCACCTCGAGCGACCAACCCGAGGGTCGAACGAAGCGGGGCGTCTTCTTCCCTCCTATTTGGTCTTACTCCGGGTGGGGTTTGCCTAGCTGCCGCCGTCACCGGCGGCACTGGTGAGCTCTTGCCTCACCTTTTCACCCTTGCCTCCCCTTGCGGGGTTAGGCGGTATTCTTTCTGTGGCACTTTCCTTGGAATCGCTTCCACTGGGCGTTACCCAGCACCCTGCCCCGGGGAGCTCGGACTTTCCTCAGGCGGATGACCGCCCGCGGCCGTCGGCCTACCCCGATCTCTACGAGCAATGATACTAGGAAAAGACCCGCCGGGCAAGCCGGAGGTTCAGATCTTGCCGTCAAGGGCGGCATTGGCCAGGCGATCCGCTTCGCGATTCTGCTCCCGTCTCACGTGCTCGATATCGACGCGGGCGAATCGCGCGATCAGCGACGCCGCCCGGGCATGCAGCTCGCGCAATACGGGATTCTTGACCTTGTAGATCCCCTTCAGTTGCTTGACGACCAGTTCGCTGTCGAGCTTGAGCGAGAGCACACGGGCGCCCAACTCCCCGGCGAGCTCGAGAGCCATTATCACTCCCTGGTACTCGGCGTAGTTGTTCGTGGCTTTACCCAGTTTCCGGGCCCTCTTCAAGAGCGATGTTCCGTCCTCGGCGTAGAAGACCACCGCGCAGGCCGCATCGCCGGGATTGCCGCGCGAGGCGCCGTCGGCATGTGCGATCAGCCTTTCTTGCCCGAGGGCGACGGGATTGGCCGACCTCTCGAGAAGAACGATCAATTCATCGAGGGCTCGATCCAGAGCCGTTGGATCCAGCCCGATCGCTTCGGCGCGCTCCAGGAGGTCTCCCCCGGCCCTGAGGGCGCGAACCAGATCCAACAGCTTCGCAGCGGTTTCGACATCGTCAATAATGGACAAGGATCCTACCACATCCTTCGCAGCAGACGATCTGGTCGTTCTTCTTGACCTCGTTCACCGTTTGCGGGGGAATCCGCGAGAAACAGCCCTGGCAGATCTCGTTGACCACGTTGGTGACGGCGAAATCCCCCCACTTGGACAGCAACCTTTCATACTTCTTCTTTATATGGGTATCGAGTTCCTTGAGAAGTGCCGGCTTCTGCCCTTCGAGTCTCTTGATCTCGGCCTCGAGGTAGTTCATTCTCTGCTCGAGTCGTTTCCGGTCCTCTTCGAGACTGCTTTTCTCGTCTGCGATCTTTTTCATGAATGCATCGTTGCGTCCCGCCTGAGCCTCGATCTCATCCATCAGAATGAGCAGCCTCTCCTCCTTTCCGTCTATCTCCTTCTCCAGGTTCTCTATCTCTTTGAGCAACGCTGTATACTCCTTGTTCGTCTTGATATCCAGAAGCTGGGTCTTGTATTTCTTGACAAGCTCGGCATCGTCTTCGAGCTTCACCTCCAAGTCGCGCCGTTCCTTCTTCAATTGCTGCAAATGATCGTTCGCCTCCTTTTCGGATCTCTCCGCTTCGGCGGCCATCTTGGCGTTCAGATCCAGCTTGCCGGGCAGGCCCTGAAGTTCGGTGCGAAGCCCGCTCAGGTCCGCGTCTATCTTGGCTATGGAGACGAGTATGTTGATATCATGTCGCAGATCCATCATTGCTTTTCCTCTCAAAAAAACGAGCCTCTCTATAAAGAGAAGCTCATCGGCTCGATACTCCGTTTTCGACGGTTCTCCGCCTCACGGGTTTGATTATCTTGTCGGCTGCACCTTCCATGTTCAAGTTCACTCGGAATCGATTACACAGGCATCGAGTGTATACCTCCCCTCACGGGTGAGTCAAGCCCATAAGAAAAAAAGAGCTCCTCACCGGGAGAAGCTCCTTGATTCAATGGTGGGCCCACTAGGACTCGAACCTAGGACCAACCGGTTATGAGCCGGTAGCT
Organism: uncultured bacterium; assembly: GCA_964464035.1. GTDB lineage: Bacteria > Krumholzibacteriota > Krumholzibacteriia > WVZY01 > WVZY01 > CAYXEN01. The sequence goes on from CAYXEN010000010.1 coordinate 28,328, forward strand.
CTACCGACTGAGCTATGGGCCCCTCGAACGAAACTCGAGCCTTGCGGCCTATATTATATCCGTGTACCCCTTCAGCTTTCGCGCCCGGCTGGGATGCTGCAGTTTCTTCAAGGCCTTCGCCTCTATCTGCCTGACGCGCTCACGGGTGACGTTGAATATCGTTCCCACTTCTTCCAGCGTGCGCGGCGTCCCGTCCCCCAGGCCGAACCTCAGCCTGATGACTTTCTCCTCCCTGCGCGTCAGAGTGCTCAGGACCTTGGTAAGCTGGTCCCTGAGCATTGCGTGGGCGGCCGAATGCGCCGGTGATGTGGCCGAAGTGTCTTCTATGAAATCAGACAGGTTACTATCTTCATCTTCGCCTATGGGCCTGTCAAGCGAAATCGGTTCCATGCTCGCCTTCATTACGCTCTTGACCTTCTCGAGAGGATAGTTGAGCTTCTTGGCCACTTCCTCGGGAGTGGGGTCGCGTCCGTTCTCCTGCACCAGGGACCTGGCCGTCCTCGACACCTTGTTGATCGCTTCGATCATGTGCACCGGGACCCTGATGGTACGGGCCTGGTCGGCTATCGCCCTCGTTATCGCCTGCCTTATCCACCAAGTCGCGTACGTGCTGAACTTGTATCCCTTGCGGTAATCGAACTTGTCGACCGCCCGCATCAAACCGCTGTTCCCCTCCTGGATGAGGTCGAGGAACTCCAATCCCCGGTTCGTATATCGCTTGGCGATCGCTATGACCAGGCGCACGTTGGCTTCGATCATCTCTTTCTTCGCCTTCTGCACCTTGAGCTCGCCTTTGCGGATCGTATCGATCACATCGTCGAGCTCGTCACTGCTTATGTTCTCCTGTTTCTCGAGGCGCCGGATATCCTTCTTTATACCCTTTATCTTCTTGAGAAAATCCTCGAGCATCTCGAGAGTCCACGTTCCCCTTCCCTTGATGGTGATCGACCTCTTGCGCTTGTAGCTCTTCAGCTTCTGGATCTTCTCCTTGAGCTCTTTCTCGTCCATCTGGACGAAGTTCTCGTATTCCTTGAGCTTCTTCTCCAGTTCCTTGAACTGATCCCGCTTGCTCCTTATGAGCTCGACGATCCGCTCGAGCTGCTTCGGGTTGAGCTGGAGCTTCTGATATTCGTCGAAGAGTTTTTCCCTTCTTATCTCGATGGATCGCTCTATGACGGTTCTCTTCGCCGCGTACTTCTTGAGCTTCGCCTTCTTCTCCAACTCCACTATTTCTTTGCGAAGTTTGGCGATCTTCTTTATGGGGCGGAAACGATTGAGTCGCTCTTTCTTGCCCGTGTAATGAGGGTGCAGGCCACCCGTCTCCACCTGGATGACTTCCTCCAGGCGCAGCTCCCCCTTCTCCACCCTCGACGCCAGGGTCTCGAGCTCCCTTATCGGGCTGTCCAGTGAGAAAACCGCTCTCGCCACCATCAAGTGGCCGTCTTCGATCCGCTTGGCGATCTCCACTTCGCCCTCGCGATCCAAGAGCGGGACCTTGCCCATCTCGCGCAGGTACATCCGGACCGGGTCGTCGTAGCGTATGACCGCCTTCATCATCTCTTCGGACTTGGTCTCCTCCTTCTCTTCCCTTCGCTTCTTGGCCTGCATCTTGAGCTTGGCCTTCTCGGGAGAATCGAAATAGTCGATTTTTTCCTCGCTGAGGCGGTCGTAGAGGAGAACGATATTTTCCGGCGAGAAATCATCTCCTATCAGCGCATCGATCTCGTGATTGAGGATGTAGCCCTTCTCTTCGACAACTCTCCGAATGTCTTCGAGTACGTCTTCGAACTTATCGAGATCCATTCTACCCCCTTTATCCCCTTGCCTGGGTTCAGAGCTGGGACAAAGCAATCTTCAATCGATTGTAATACTCGGCGACCGCGACCGCCTCGTCACTCTCCTCAGGCAATCGACGCAACTTCTCACTCAGAACTCTAAGTTCATCACGGATTTTGAATTCCTTCATCCGTTTAATGTAATCCTTGAGAAGTTTCGTTGAATCTCCTGGAGGGATGGAGATGAGAGCGATCTCTGCCGCCAAACCCGCCATTCCGGCGTCCTCGCTGAGACGCTGGAACTCTTTACTGCCTAAATCAATATGCTTTTCCAACGCCGAGTCAAGAAGTTTATACAACTCGGCGCAGGAATCTTGATGAAAATCATCGTAATCGAGCCTCGAACTTGCTTCCCTGGCCAGGTCCGGACTCTCCATCATGAGTCTCAAGGTCGTCTTCTCCAGCCGAACCCGGTCCAGGTCTTCCGCCTTGCCGTGTTTATCCTCTTCGCCCGCCCGCTTGGTGTCCGGCGTTCGGCGCCCCGACCTTCGCGCCTTCTCCATGAGCGCTTCGATTCCAACTGCGAAGACCCTGGACAGCTCCTCCAGGATCATTTCCTTGTGGATCTTGTCCGAAGCGCGGGAGACGCCCTCGAGGACCCGCCTGAGAAGGGCCTCCCTCTCGCCGAGAGAAGTCATTCTATGCTTCACGAGGTAGCTTAAGAACGCGAAATAATCCATTGCCCTGCCGACAGTTGCTGACACGCCTTCCTCCCCCTTCTTGAAGGCCAGCGTGTCGGGGTCCTCCCCGTCCTCGAGAAGGGCGACCTTGACGGAAAGGTTCTGGGCCAACAGCTGGGCTCCCGCCGCCACCGCTCCCGAAAGCCCGGCAGCGTCTCCGTCCGGCAGCAGGACGGCTGCGGAGGTGAGCCTTCGCAGGACCCGCGCATGCTCCTCGGTGAGCGCCGTCCCGCACGTCGCCATGCAGTTCGTGAAGCCCGCCTGATGAAGCGCTATGCAATCGGTGTATCCCTCCACGAGGATCGCCGCCTTGCGGTTCCTCACCGCTTCACGCGCGTGGTTTATTCCGAAGAAAGTTCTTCGCTTCTTGAAGATGGGACTCTCCACCGAATTCAGATATTTCGGTTCCACCGACTTGGAAAGCGACCGCGCGCCGAAGGCGATGGTTCTTCCCGATAGAGACACGATGGGAAACATCAACCGCTTGCGGAAATAATCGTAGTAGCCGCCTCCCTCCCTCGCCACCACGAGCTTCAATTCCTTGAGAACCTCCAGGGGAAGCCCCTTGTTCCTGGCCGCCTTGAACAGGCCGTCCCAGCCTTCCGGGGCGAGACCGAGTTTGAACCTCTCGACCGATTCCTCCGATATCCCCCTCCTCTGCAGGTAGTCCCTCACCGGGGCGCCCCTCCTGCCGCGAAGCACGTTGCCGTACCACTCGGCGGCGAATTCGTTCGCCCTATAGAGGGCTTCGTTGCGACCCTCGTCCTTGCCGGCTCCGGGGGAGAAACTCACCTTCACGCCGCATTCCTCGCCGAGAGTCTTGACCGCTTCCGGAAAGGACACTCCTTCCATCTCCATGACGAACCCGAAGACGTTGCCTCCCTTACCGCACCCGAAACAATGGTAGATCTGCTTCTCGGGGCTCACCATGAAGCTCGGCGTCTTCTCGTCGTGAAAAGGACAGAGCGCCTTGTAATTGCTTCCCGAGCGCTTCAATTCGACGTAGTGTGAAACGACATCCACTATGTCCGTCTTGTCCCTTATCTCTTCGATTACGTTGTCGGGGATGAACAAACTCTCGACTCCTGTTCCGGGGAAAAGCCGCGCAGCTTGCGAAGTCGCCGGCCGTTTCACGCAAGCCGCACGATGGAAACGCCCGCCCCACCTTCCTCGCCCCTGCCGGCTCGGATGGACAAAACCCTCGGATCGTCATGGAGCTGCCTGCGAACGGCGTCCTTCAGGATACCCTCTCCAACTCCATGTATGATCATGATTTCGTGGACACCGCTCAGAACGGCCCTGTCGACGAATCTGTCGACGGCTTCAAGGGCCTCTTCCCGTTCCTGGCCCCTCACGTCGATCGAGGTCGATCCGAGGGGTTCGAATTCCACGTCAACTTCAACTTTGTCAATACCTTGCCTGCTCTCAGCGGGGAGCTTGAATAAACTCCCTATATTTATTTTAATCCTTTTTCCTTTTATTTCAATGGTGGCGCGCCCGTTTTCTATCTCCAGTATCCTACCCGAGGGAGCTCCGGAGGAACTCAGCGCGACCACCTCACCCACGCTGACGTCTCCTTCGCCGAGCAACCTCTTCGCCGGCGGCGGGGGCGGCGCTTGGCTCGAGATCTTCCCTGCGAGCCTCTGCATGCTCTCCCGCGCCCTCTTGACCGCCTCCTTCTCCGCCGCCGTCTCCCTTATCTCCTTCACTACCCTCTCTATCTCGCTCCGCGCGGAGCTCAAGAGCTCCTCGGCTTCGCGAGCCGCCCTGCGCCCGTGCTCGGCCTGCATCTCGCTCAGAGACTTCTCCCTCTCGAGGTAAAGTGAGATCACTTCTTGGAGCTTCGCACTCCGTTCCCGAAGCCGTTTCCGCTCCTCCTCGAGCTCCAGATGGGCCGATTCGAGATCGCTGAGCAGATTCTCCAGGCGGTACGTGCCGCTGTCGAGGAAACGTGAAGCCGTCTCCAGCACTTCCTCGTCGAACCGGCATCTCCTTGCCGTTTCCAGCCCCCGGCTCCGACCGGCGATCCCCTGGAGAAAGACGTAGAGCGGCTCCTGCGAGGACTCGTCGAACAGCATGGAACCGTTCTTGATCCCCTCGGTCATGAGGGCGAAAGTCTTGACCTTTCCGTAATGCGTGGTGGCGATGGCTGTCGTCCCGTTGGAGAGCAGCCTCGTGAGAACCGCGTTCGCAAGCGCCGCCCCTTCCTCGGGATCGGTACCGTCACCGATCTCGTCGATGAGGCAGAGAGTATCTCGATCGGCGTGCCTGCACATTCGATCGAGATTGCGGAGGCGGGACGTGAAGGTACTCAGCGAATTCGCGATGGACTGTTCATCGCCGATATCCACCATGACCTTGCGATACAGCGGAAGTTCGGTCCCCTCCGAACACGGCACCTGAAGGCCACACTGGTGCATGAGAACCAGGAGACCGACTGTCTTCAATGCGACCGTCTTGCCGCCCGCATTGGGGCCGGTGATGACCAGGATCCGCTCCGCCTCCTCCAGGCGGATGTCCAGGGGCACGACGTTCTCCCTGCCGATCGATCTCACGAGCAGCGGGTGTCTGGCTTTCACTATGCGCAAACCCGGCTTGTCGGCGATCGCGGGCCGTGAGCAGGCGTACTCGTCGGCGAACTTCGCCTTGGCCTCGAGCACGTCCAGTTCATCCATCAAGTCCAGATTGGCCAGGATCGCATCGATGTGTTCAGCCACCGATGAAGTCAGCCGTGAAAGGATCCTGAGCTCCTCCTCCCTCTCGTCCTCGATCAAGGTTCCCAGCCTGTTGTTCAAGTCCACTATCGCCATCGGTTCGAAATAGACTGAACCCCCGCTCTTGCTCTTTCCATGCACTATTCCTTTCCCGCCCGTCTTGCCCGCGGGAACGAGGAGCACGAACCTTCCATCGAGGATCGTGCCGTAGGCGTTCTCCCCGAAATGCGCCGAGGCCCTTTCCACCCGCTTCCGAAGTTCCTCCTTTGTGGATTCGATCCGACGCCTCACCTCGCGGAGCGCCCTGCTCGCCCCGCTCAATACTTCGCCTTCCTCCCCCAGGGCCTTTTCGATCTCATCCACCAGCCCACGATGGGCTTCAAAGAGAGCAGCCATCCGCTCGAGCTTGGGATACTCCTTCGCCCTGGCGAAAGTCCGCTTGAGCTTCATCACCAGTTTCTCGTTTGCTGCGATCCGGCGGAGAACCTTGCCCGCGAGAACCGCCCCCGGCCTGCCCGCGTCCCTCAGCACATCTCTCAACTCGGTCGAAGCGATCGGGAGCTCGCCCTCGGCGGCCAGGTACCTTCGCATGTCGTCTATGTCGTCCATGCATCCCGCTATTCTCTCCGGATCGACGTCCGGCTTGGATCCTTTCAACTTCGCGCGGGCCGATTCGTTCCTGCACCCCGCGGCCACCATCTCGAGAACCGCGGGCAGTTCCAGGGCCTCCGCCGCATGGGAAAAACCATTCTCGTCGCCTTGATACATCTCTTCATTGCACCTTCGGTGTTGTCGGTTGGGAATGATATACGCCAAGAAGGCCCGCCGTGTTTCTCAGGCGGACCTGTCACGCCTGAAGATTCTGTCGAAGTTTATCCGGCCGGAGCCGTGATCGACGACCAGATCGAATATCCTCGGCGCAACCGGTTGCAGGAAATTGCTCATGTTGGATTCACGAAGCCCTCTTCGAAGACCCGAAGGGATGGGAACGGCGAGCAGGATCGTTATTATCAGGCTGGCCGCAACCATTCCCATGACCAGGCCGAGGAGCGCCCCGGTCATCCGATCTATCCATCCGAGCAAAGTCATGCGGATGATCTTCTGGATGATCGTAGCCAGGAAGCGGAAGGCGACCATCGCTCCGATCAGGACCGCCACGAATCCCAGGACGAGGCTCGGTTCATAAGGGATGGAGGCGGCCGAGCTCAAGTAGGAGGCGACCGCTCCGGCCAGAGCTAGAGCTATGATGAAGGAAGCGAGGAAACCTACGAGTTCGATCGCCTGCTTGAGAAACCCCTTTTTGTATCCGGCCGCGAAACCCATGACGAGGATCACGGCTAAAACGACGTCTATCGCGCTGTTCATTGTCATTCGATCAACTCCGGTTCATGTCCCGCGGCCGAAGGAATCATCCGGAACCGAGTACCTGCTTGAGAAGGCGGCTCACCTCGGCCCCATCGACCCTCGAGCCGGCCTCGGCCATGACCGCCTTCATCACCTTGCCGAAGTCCTTCATCCCTTCCGCCCCGGTTTCATCGATGTGTCTTGCGATCAGAGCCCGGATCTCGTCCTCGCTCATCCTGGGCGGCAGATAGGAGATCGTTATCTCGTACTCGCGCATTTCTTTCTCCGCGAGATCCTCCCGCCCTCCTTCGCGGTACTTCTCTATCGATTCTTTTCTCTTCTTGGCGTAGGCGCTCAAGACCTTCTCCTGCTCCGCAGGCTCGAGCTCGCGGCCCGCGGCTATCTCCGCGTTCTTGAGTTCGGATCGCAACATGCGGATTACGCTTAGCCTTTCCTTGTCTCCCTCTTTCATGGCCAGTTTCATGTCCTCGAGCAGTTTCTTGGATATCATTTCTCACTCTCCCCTCTGCTGCCGGTGCGGCACATGTTGAAAACGGCGGAGGCGGGGCTTTCTGAGGTGATATTCCGATATTATTGCCGGTCGGAGGGCTTGTCAACATCTTGCTCCGGCGCCTGGATGTCGGACTGCGAGTGCAATCGGGCCAGCATGGCCGCCGCAGCCGTCTCGGAACGGAGCCTGGCAGGTGAAGCGGATGCGAAAAAGCAGGGCAAAGACTCGAGCCTCTTTCTCTCCTCCTCGCTGAAACCGGCTTCGGGCCCGATGACGACGGCGATGTCTCCACGAGGGGGCGGAGTCGCAAGAAGCGGCGCTTCTTGCTCGCCCACTATGACCGTCTTTCCCTCGATGCTTTCGAGCATTCCGTCGAAATCCACGGTTCCTGCGATCCGGGGGAGTATGGATCGGAACGACTGTTTCATCGCCGAGAGAGCGATCAAGGAAAGCCTTCTCTGGAAAGCCGAAGGGAATTCTTTGAGGCGGGAGTTGCTCGATACGAACGGAATACAATCCGTCATACCAAGTTCCGTGCACTGCTCCACCGCCCGTTCGAATCGATCTTTTTTTATGACGCCCAGTGCGAGAATGACACGTCTTAGCACGCGATCGTCACGTTCCAACCCCGCCACTTCGAGAACGGTTCCGTTCGTCCCCTTCCCTCCCACGCGGCATTCGAAGATACGCCCGCAGCCGTCGGTGACAAAGACCGTCTCCCCGCGGGATATCCTGAGCACCCTGCTCAAATGATGGTTCTCATCGCCGGTGAGTTCGATCGATTCGGGATCGGCGGGAATCCCGCTCTGGTAGAAGAGGAAACGGTGGGACATGTTTCACCTGTCACGCCTTCCCGGTCCCGGCAGGCGGCCTTTGAAACTTTCATCCAGTTCTCGTAGCAGCTCCATCTCGCGTTTGCTCAGTTTCCCGGGGACCCATGCCATGACGCGGACGAGTTGATCACCCCGGCCGTAACTGTTCAAATGAGGAATGCCCTTGCCCTTCATCCTGAACACCTTGTGCGAAGGAGTGCCCGGCGGGATCTTGAACAAGACCTTCCCATCGAGAGTGGGGATCTCGACCTTGGCGCCCAGGGCGAGCTGAGAAATGGTCAAGGGAAGATCCAGGAGAACATCGTTGCCGTGGCGCACAAACAGGTCGTCTTCTTCCTCCTCGACGATTATGTAGAGATTGCCGTTGGGGCCGCCCCTCTCGCCGGCGTCGCCTCCGCCGGAAACCGTTATGTAGTTGCCGCTTGCGACTCCCGCCGGGATTTTCACAGAGATCTTCTCGCTCCCCCGTATCCTTCCCGTCCCCCCGCAGTCGCGGCATGGATCGCTCACCACCGTTCCCATTCCTTCGCACCTGCGGCATTCGGTCACATTCACGAATTGCCCGAAAAGGGAACGTTGAACCTGTCGTATCTGGCCGCTCCCCCCGCACACCTGGCAGGCCACTGGCCGCGAACCCGGCTTGCTTCCACTGCCCCGGCACGTGGTGCACTTGACGAGTTTCTTCACTTTTATTTGTTTTTCGACGCCCTTGGCCACATCGCGAAGACCCAGCTTAACCTTGATCTGAAGATCACGCCCCCGATTGCCTCCTCCCCGCGTCCTGCCGCTCGTCCTGCCGCCGAAGAAGTCCTCGAAGCCGAAGCTCCCGAAATCGCGCATGAAGGCCCTCAGCGCATCGGCGAGGTCGAACTCCGTGCCGAAACCGAACGGTCCGCCCGCACCGGCGCCGGCGCCCGACATGCCCGCATGACCGTACTGGTCGTAAAGGGCCCTCTTCTCGGGATCACGGAGCACCTCGTAGGCTTCCGTCGCCTCCTTGAACTTCTCCTCCGCATCCTTGTCGCCCTTGTTGCGGTCCGGGTGGTAACGCAACGCGAGCTTGCGGTAGGCTTTCTTGATCTCCTCCGCGGAAGCGTTCTTGTTTACTCCCAGGACTTCGTAATAGTCTCTCTTGGCCATGATGAAAAAAACCCCTTTTCGGTGATTTCTCCCGGGGTGAGAATATAACACCTAAAGGGGTATGATGAAAAGTGTCAAGCCGATCGATGCTATACGTCGTCGGACGCGTCGGGCGCGCTGTACATGAGTTCGGCGAACTTGTGCATCAGCGCCTGTAGCTTTGCCGTGGCGTCCCTGAGGGTCTCCAGATCGCAGTTCTTGTCCTCTTTGACTTCGCGTAGACGCGTCATCGACCTCTTTATCTCCTCCAGGTCGTCCTTCGTGAACTTGTCCGCGAAATCCTTGATGGTCTGCTCGGTCGAATAGAGCAGGATCTCCGCCTCGTTCATCGCTTCTGAGAATGCCTTCTTCTCCTTGTCCTCCGCCGCGTGCTTCTCGGCCTCGGTCACCATCCTCTCGATCTCCGCCTTGGAAAGGCCGCTGGACGATTTTATCACTATCTCCTGCTTCTTGCCCGTCCCGAGGTCGACGGCCGACACGTGCGTTATCCCGTTCGCGTCGATGTCGAAAGTCACCTCTATCTGGGGGACTCCCCTCGGCGCCGGCGGGATGCCGACCAGATCGAATCGCCCGAGGGTGCGGTTGTCGGACGCCATCTCCCTTTCGCCCTGGAGCACGTGCACGCTCACCGCCGGTTGATTGTCCGTTGCGGTGGAGAATATCTGGCTCTTTCGGGTGGGAATCGTCGTGTTGCGCGGTATCAAGGTGGTCATCACGCCGCCCAGGGTCTCAATGCCCAGGGAGAGAGGGGTGACGTCGAGGAGGACGACTTCTTCCACCTTGCCGGTGAGCACTCCTCCCTGGATCGCCGCGCCGCGCGAAACGACCTCGTCCGGGTTGACGCCCTTGTTGGGCTCTTTGTTGAAGAACTTCTTCACCGCTTCCCTGACGGCGGGCATCCTGGTGCTTCCACCCACCAGAATGACATGATCTATCTCGGATGTCCTGAGCTTCGCGTCCTTCAGAGCCTGCTTGCAGGGTTCTATAGTCTTTTTTATCAGCTCGTCCACGAGCTGCTCGAGCTTCGCACGGGTGAGCACGATCTCGAAATGCTTGGGACCGGACTCGTCGGCGGCGAGGAAGGGAAGGTTTATGGGAGTCTCGGAAGCGCTGGAGAGCTCGCACTTGGCTTTCTCGGCCGCATCCTTGACGCGTTGCAGAGCCATCTTGTCGTTGGATATGTCTACTCCGCTCTCTTGCTTGAATTGCTCAATCAACCAGTTCATGACCACGCGGTCGAAATCGTCTCCACCGAGATGCGTGTCTCCGTTCGTCGCCTTCACCTGGAACACGCCATCGCTGAGCTCGAGAATGGAGATGTCGAAAGTACCCCCGCCGAGGTCGAAAACGGCTATCTTGCCGGTTTTCTTCTTGTCGAGGCCGTATGCGAGCGAAGCGGCGGTGGGCTCGTTGATGATTCTCAGCACTTCCAGGCCCGCTATGGTTCCCGCATCCTTGGTGGCCTGGCGCTGGGCATCGTTGAAATAGGCGGGGACGGTTATCACGGCCTGCTTGATCTCCTCGTCGGCGTATTCTTCAGCTATCTCCTTGAGCTTCTGAAGAATCATCGCGGAGATCTCTTCGGGGCGATAGGTCTTGTCCTGGATCTTGACCAGCACTTCGTCGTGCTTGCCGGGAACGATCTCGTAGGGAGCCAGCGCGGCTTCGTCCTTGATTTCGCTGAACCTGCATCCCATGAATCTCTTGATCGAACTTATCGTCTGATCAGGATTGGTGATCGCCTGTCGTTTTGCTATGTGGCCGACGAGCCTTTCGCCGTTCTTCGCGAAGGCAACCACTGACGGAATCGTCCTCGTGCCCTCCTGGTTGGATATGACGGCGGGCTCGTCTCCATCGATTATGCTCACACACGAGTTGGTGGTACCTAGATCAATCCCAATCACCTTGGCCATGACAGACTCCTTGACATTTGTAGGTCCAGGTTGTGCAAAAATCAGAGTTTTTTCTTACTTTGCAATGATGACTTTGGCGGGCCGGAGTACCGTGCCGTTCAGCAGGTACCCTTTCTCCGTTACTTCCACGACGTGACCGGATTCTTCATCCGATTCGACTTGTCCGATCGCCATGTGGAATCTCGGGTCGAAGCGGTTGTGGAGGGCATCGATCGGTTCAACTCCGAATTTTTCAAGTGTCTGCTTCAACTTCTGATAGATCAGCTGAATCCCTTGAACAAATTCGTCGTTCTTGCCCTTCGCCGCCGAAAACGCCCGCTCGAAATCATCGACTACGCTAAGGATTTCGATCACAACATCAGCTTTGGCTTTTTGCTGTTGCAATTCCCATTCCTTACGCGAGCGCTTCCGGTAATTTTCGAACTCGGCCACGGCTCTGAGCCACTTGTCCTTTACGGACTTGAGCTCAGCTTCCATGTCAGAGTTCTTCTTCTGGAGCTCGAACAACATCTTGTTCTTTTCTTGCATCCTGGCCAGGAACTCTTCCTCGAGGTGGCTGCGTTTCCTTGATTTCTTGCGGGAACCAGCCTTCTTGGCGGAAGCTTTTCCGCTGGCCTGCTCTTCTTCCAATTCGCCTATCAATTTTTCGATTTTTACAGTTTCTTCTGGTATCTCATACTCACCCGGATGGCTCTCCTTCTTGCCGAGATCCTTCCTGGATTCGAGATCGGAGCTTTCTTCCGCTCCAACTGCTTCATCCGCTTTGGTTTTCTTCTGCTTTGTCATGTCCGGGCCCTCCATCGGTCCCTCGTTACGACTCATCTTCCAGTTCAGGAATGCAATCTTCGAACATTTTTTTGCAAAACTCAAGGAATTATAGCAATGTTCTCTCCAATTGGCAGCCAAATCCTTCCCGCTCGGCGGCCGCTGGCACCGGCTCACCCGCCCCGGGCGGGCCGGACTCGGCCAAGGGGGGCTCCCGCCAGGACAAGGCTCGGCCCGGCGGTCCTGGAAAGAAAAAGATTCTCGAGTCCGGCCTCGAAAGGCGCTCAGAAATACTCCTCGCCTATCGCGCTCAGCTCCCTCGCGATGGAGCCCACGAGAAAGAACGCCAGATCGTAGCGCATCCTCGTCGGCCCCAGAATGCCCAACACTCCCCTCGCGCCTCCCATCCTGTATCCCGAGGTGACCAGGCTGAACGGCTTCAGCGCCTCATCCTCGTTCTCCGCGCCTATGGTGACAGTCGTCTTCTCCTCGAGACGTTTCGCTAGAATCGATGTGAGATACTGCTTGTCGTGAAGCAACCTCAGCAACATGCGCAGTAGCGAAGGATTGGACAGCTCCGGTTGCTGAAGGATATGCTCTCTGTCCTCGAAATATAGTTCCACGGCCGGCGGTTCGGAGAATATCGTCTCGCGGTTCACCGCCACCTCACGCATGATTATACCCTCATCGGTGATATTGTCGCGCACGGCGTGGTCCAGCGCTTCTTTGGCATCGTCCAGGGACTTGTCCATTATGATGGGGTTGATCAGGGCTTCCGCCCGCGCAAGCACCTCCGGATCGAAACGCCTTTCCGTCCTTATGACGGAAGTGCGCTCGTACTCGGGGAACAGCTTGAGCACGATGAGGATTCTCGAGCCCTCCAGTTCGATCAACTTTACGGCCCTGACCCGGCTTTCCTGCATCACGGAGCCGTAGACGACGGCGAAATTCTTGGAGACGTCGCCGAGCACCCGTGAAGCGCTCGCCATGATTTTGTCCATCTCATACTCGTCCCCCACGGCCTCCCTGAAGCGCGTCGTGAAATCGGAACAATACTTTTGGTTGGGTTCCAGCGAATCCACGAAGAAGCGATAGCCCTCGTCGGTCGGAATCCTTCCCGCGCTCGTATGCGGCTTCGTCAACAAACCCTCTTTCTCCAGCCTGGCGAGCACGTTGCGCAGCGTCGCCGTGCTCAGAGGCGATCCCATGGCCTGCTTGAGCCTCTTGGAACTCACCGGCACGCCTTCGCGCACATAGAGATCGATGACCGCCATGAGTATCCGAAGATCCTTTTCCTTCAGTTCACGAGTCATGACCAATCCGACCGTATCATTCCGTCGAAAGCGCCCTTTGCGCCCAATCTTCGGCCCGGATCCCATCCGCCCCATCCCGTTGATAATCTATCCGTGAAGCCCGCGGGTGTCAAGAAACCGGCCCACCCGTCACGGCGGGAGCTCATGGAAGCCGGCTATCGCCGCCCCGCCGCCGAACGCTCATTCGAGGCTGGTGCTTCGACTCAACGTCACGACGATCTCATCGAGGAGCAGGAAACCGAGATCGGTGAGCACGAGTGAATCGCCCTCGATTTTACCGAGATCTTGGGCGACCAGGGCTTCGAGGACCTCCCTCGACCCCGAAAGCATTGCAAGCGGGATGCCTTCCCGCGTCCTCAGGCCCAGCATGAGGGATTCGAGAAACCTCGCTTCCGGCGAGGGGTTCTCCCTCAGCTTCGCATCCATGAAGCCCCGCCCCGCACCGGCCAGGTATGCATCGAGGGATTCCGGGTTCGACATCCTCTCGCCGCGGATGCAGGAGTGAGCCGCGGGCCCGATACCAACGTAATCGCCCATCCGCCAATAGACCCGGTTGTGTTTCGATTCCCACCCCGGAAGGGCGAAGTTCGATACCTCGTAATGCACGTAGCCGTGGCGCTCGAGGAAACCACATGCCGCCAGGTACTGCACGGCCAGCTCGTTCTCGTCCGCGCGGGATACGAATTGCAATACGCGCTCGGGCGACCCCTTTTCCGCCTCCAGACAATATACCGAGAAATGCTTGGGCTCGTACTCGACGAGCTTTTCCAGTGTGGATTGCAGCTCCGCCTCGTCGCCGCCGGGAATTCCCAGCAGGACGTCGACGTTGACGTTGTCGAAAACCTTCAACGTCTCTTCGAGCGCGAAGCGGTTCACTTCGATGGAGGAACGCCCGAGCGTTTCCTGGGCCCTGGCGCTCATCGATTGTATCCCCAGGCTCAAACGGTCGACGCCGGATTCGAACAGGAAGCGGAGGTACTCCGGCGCCACGTCTTCCGGGTTCATTTCGAAGGTGGTTTCATCGGGCAGACCGGGAATTCCCCGCAGCAGGGCGCCCAGGATCTTTTCCACGGATTCGGGATGGAGCGTCGAAGGCGTACCTCCGCCGAAGTATATCGTCCTGAAAATGAAGTCTTCGCCGCCCGGGCTCGAATTGCGCGACGGCCCGCCCTTGCGAAGGCAATCGACCGCGGATTCGATCTCCGCCGCCGCGGCGGCTGCGAACCCGCTCTCGAGACTCTCGTGGTAAGGTACGTGATAAAAAGTACAATAGGGGCACCGGCGGCTGCAGAAAGGGACGTGGATATATGCGGATACGCCCCTCATCCTATCGTATGATGTCCCCTATCCTCGAGAATCGCGGGATGTGCTTGCGAGGGTTCCATGAGAAATAGATGAACATCGCCTTGCCCATTATGAGATCGGTGTCGAGAGGGCCCCAAACCCGGCTGTCGGAGCTATTGTCCCGGTTGTCCCCCATCATGAATATGTATCCCTCCGGGACCTTGTACGGCCCGAAGTGCCTCATCACCCCCGGACCGTTCTCGTACTTCGCGTACGTTTCGTGTTGCGGCACCCCGTCGACGTAGAGGGTAGTCCCCTTGAGTTCCACCGTCTGCCCGGCAACGGCGACGCAGCGCTTGATGTAAGGAGTCTTCCTGTCCCCCGGGAACTTGAAGATGATTATGTCCCCGGGACGTGGATTGCGCACGGCGGGCAGCCTCTTGTCGGCGAAGGGGATCTTCGCCCCGTATATGAGCTTGTTCGCGAACAGGAAATCACCCACGAGAAGGGTATCCTCCATCGAGCCGGATGGAATCCTGAAAGCCTGGATGAAAAAAGTCCTGACGAAAAGAGCCAACACTACGGCCACGACGATTATTTCGGTATACTCCCTGAGCAGGGACTTCTTCTTGTTGCTGCGCTTGCTCATTCTCTTCCCCTCTCGATTGCGTTCGACATCACGACGGGTACTTCTCCGACATTCGGTGCAAGAACGCTTGCGGTGGAATCTCTGCACTCATCTTCAATTGGATTTATCCACTTTCAATATGGCAAGGAATGCCTCCTGCGGAATCTCGACGCTTCCCACTTTCTTCATTCTCTTCTTGCCTTCCCTCTGCCTCTCGAGGAGCTTCCGCTTGCGGGTGATATCCCCGCCGTAGCACTTGGCCGTCACGTTCTTGCGAAGCGCCTTCACGTTGGCCCGCGATATGACCTTGCTTCCTATGCAAGCCTGGATCGCCACCTCGAAGAGTTGGCGGGGGATGACCTTCTTGAGCCGCGAGGTGAGATCCCTCCCCCAGTTGTATGCCTTCTCCCTGTGCACTATCATCGACAGGGCGTCGACCGGATCGCCGTTCAAGGCGATGTCCAGCCTCACGAGATCGCTCTCCCTGTAGCCGAGATGCTCGTAGTCGAGGCTGGCGTATCCTCGGCTTGCGCTCTTGAGCTTGTCGTAGTAGTCCACGAGGATCTCGGCAAGGGGCAGCTCGTAGATCAACACCGCCCGCCCCGTGTCGATGTACTTCATCTCCTTGTATATACCTCTTCTTTCCTCGTTCAGTTTCATTATCGAACCGACATACTCCGACGGGGTTATGATCTCGGCCTTGACCATGGGCTCCCTGATGCACTCGAGCTCGTTCGCCCCGGGGACCTTGGCCGGGCTGTCCACTTCCTTCACGGTGCCGTCCTTGAAGACTATCTCGTACTTCACGTTCGGCACGGTCGTTATCAGATTGAGCGCATACTCCCTCTCCAAGCGTTCCTGTATGACTTCCATGTGAAGGAGCCCGAGAAACCCTCCCCTGAACCCGAAGCCGAGCGCGATCGAACTCTCGGGCTCGAAAGTGAAAGCGGAGTCGTTGAGCTGGAGCTTCTCGAGCGCGTCGCGGAGGCTCTCGTAATCCTCCGAATCGACCGGATAGAGACCGCTGAAGACCATCGGCTTGATCTCTTTGTACCCGGGCAGGGCGGTTTCGCAGGGATCCGCGTCCAGGGTGATCGTATCGCCGACTCGCGTCTCCTTGAGATTCTTTATGCCCGTGATCACGTAACCAACGTCACCGGCCCGCAGGTCCTCGGTGGGAATCAACTCCAGCCGGAAATGCCCCAGTTCCGTCGTCTCGAAAACCTTGGAATTGGACATGAATCTTATCCTGTCTCCCGCCCGGAGCCTTCCCTCGAAGATCCGAACGTATACGACCGCTCCCTTGTACGAATTGAAGAATGAATCGAACACCAGGGCTTTGAGCTTCTTGTCTTCGTCTCCTACCGGCGGGGGAATCCTGGCGGGAATCGCTTCGAGGAGCGCACCCACGCCCGTTCCCAGGCGGGCGCTGACGCAGAATATCTCTTCTTCATCCACACCCAGGAGATCGACGAGTTGTCCTTTTACATGATCCACTCGCGCGCTGGGAAGATCGATCTTGTTGACGACGGGTATTATCTCCAACCCGTTGTCCAAGGCGAGATAGACGTTGGATATCGTCTGGGCTTGAACGCCTTGGGCGGCGTCGACCACCAGGATGGCTCCTTCGCAAGCGGCAAGGCTGCGTGAGACCTCATACGTGAAATCGACGTGTCCGGGCGTATCGATCAAGTTGAAAGTGTATACGCGGCCGTTCCCGTCGCTGTATTGCATGCGGATCGGATGGCTCTTTATCGTTATCCCGCGCTCGCGCTCCAGGTCCATCGTATCGAGTACCTGGTCACGCATCCTCTGTTTGCTGATCGTTCCCGTGAGTTCGAGGAAGCGATCCGCAAGCGTGGATTTCCCGTGATCGATGTGAGCGATTATGCAGAAGTTTCTTATGTTCTCGTTTCGCTCTTCCATAATCGATTCCCGTCCTGCAACAACTCCGACGGTTTCCGCCCGTTCCCTTCAACTCGCTAGAAACGCAACGAAACCGTCAGGTACTTCCCGCTCCTTTCGCTCCTCTCGCTCTCCGGTCGATAGGCTCTGAGATCGAACAGGTGCGCATCGACGTATGCATCGAGCATACCTATCAGCCAAACCGCACCGGACCACCATAGATAGTCCTTGGCCGATTCCTTGTGAAACACGTACCATTCGTTTTGGAAATTCCATCCCCTCGAGGACGGCTCGTACCGGTCCCTCGAAACCTTGCGGATCACGGAGCGTTTGTACTCTATCCACGCCTTGCCCATGTAGAAAGTACTCACTCCGACCATTATCGCCGCCTTCAACCTCCTGCCGTTGTACACCTCCCCCAATCCGGGGAGCAACATGTTGCTCAGTATGGCCACCTTGGCGATCTTCTTTCGTTCCCACTTCTTCTCTCCTCTGACTTCGTCCAGGGCTATGAGTCCGAGATCCTTCTTGAGCTCGAACTTCTCATCCCTCTCGCGCCGCTCGGCTTCCCTGTCGCTTTCCGTCGTGTCGGAGAAGGCCGGCGCCGCGCCGGGCGAACGCGCCCAAGTGCGATCCGCAAGAGACATCCTCAGCGAAAAGCCCGCCTCCGCGCCCCCGCCCGTGCGTATCGTCCCGCCTCGAAAAGACGCGGTCCCTGCGGCTTCCACACGAACGAAAGATCCCAGGAGCGCGACAATCATCAAGAACGCCCGCACTTCTTTTCCTCCGATGCCGCCGTGTTGGCGGGAATGTGTGGGAATCGAACCCACCTCGGCCGTTGTTCACGCCCGACAGAGGGATTTGAAGTCCCCGAGGCCCACCAGGACCCATCCATTCCCGCATGTCCAGCATGCAACCTTAAGTCTAATCTTGCTAGTAGATTACCTTGGCCGGGGAATTATAGCAGGAACGCACGGCTTGTCCAAATCAATATAAGAACTTCCGGGGGGTAAAAAGCAAGGACCTTCTATCTCTCGGCTATCGCTTCTATCTCAACGAGAGCCCCCAAGGGAAGCTTTGCGACCTCGACCGTCGCTCGGGCCGGCGCCGAATCGCTGAAGAACTCGGAGTAGACCTCGTTCACGATCCTGAAATTTTCCATCGAAGTCAGATAGATCGTCGTCTTCACGACGTTCTCGAGTCCCATGCCAGCCGCTTGGAGCACCGCACGGAGGTTCTCGATGACCCTGCGCGTTTGCCCCGCCGGATCCTCGACCTCGATTCTTCCCGATTCGGGGTCTATCGCGATCTGCCCGGCGAGAAAGAGGGTGTCACCGGAAAGGACACCCTGGCTGTACGGACCAATCGCCTTGGGAGCCTTGTCCGTGCTGATGATCTTCTTCATTCCTCATCCCCTTTCTAGGATGACGGGAGGCTCGGGATCATTCGACCGTCACGCTCTTGGCCAGATTCCGGGGTTGATCCACGTCGCAGCCCCTGATTACGGCCATGTGGTAGGCGAGGAGTTGGAGAGGAATCACCGCGAGCGTCGGATAGAATAGATCCAGAGTCTGGGGAATGGTTATGACGTGATCCGCCATCTTGGTGACTTCATCGTCCTCCTCGTTCGCGATGACTATCAACCGGCCTTTGCGGGCCTTGACTTCGGCAATATTGCCGAGGATCTTGTTGTAGGCGTTGTCCCGGGGACAGATCACTACGACCGGCATGTTCTCGGCGATCAGCGCTATGGGACCGTGCTTCATCTCGGCGGCGGGATATCCCTCGGCGTGGATGTACGAGATCTCCTTGAGCTTGAGGGCCCCTTCGAGGGCGACCGGGAAATTCGCACCCCTGCCCAGGTACAGGAAATTCTCGTGGCCGGCGTAAACCTTGGCTATCTCGTATATCTGATCGTTCTTGGCGAGGATCCGCTCGATCTGCCCGGGAAGCTTGTGCATCGCCTCTATGATCTCCTGTCCCTCGCGTTTCGACATCACCCGCATCCTCCCCAGCGTGAGGGCGAGTATGCCGAGCACGGTGAGCTGCGAAGTGAACGCCTTCGTGGAAGCCACCCCGATCTCGGGACCTGCATGGATGTAGACGCCTCCGTCGCTCTCCCTCGCGATCGTGCTGCCCACCACGTTACAGATACCCAGCACCCGCGAACCTTTTCGCTTCGCCTCGCGCATCGCCTCGAGCGTGTCCACGGTCTCCCCGGATTGGCTGATCGCCAATGTTACGGTACCGGGCTCTACGATCGGGTTGCGGTAGCGGAATTCACTCGCATATTCCACCTCGACCGGCAACCTCGCGTGTTCTTCGATCATGTATTCACCGATCAACGCCGCGTGCCAACTGGTGCCGCACCCCAGGAGAACGATCCGCCTGATATCCCTCATCTCCGAGTCTTTCATGTTGAGGCCGCCGAGACGGGCGTCTCCCGCCTCGTAAATCAGCCTGCCCCGCATCGCGTTTCTTATCGTCTCCGGTTGCTCGAAGATCTCCTTGAGCATGAAATGGGCGAAACCGCCTTTCTCGATCATCTCGAGGTTCCAGGATACTTCCTGGACCTCTTTCGTCACGGCCACGTTCTCGATGGTCATGGTCTTGAAACCGGACGGTTCGACCACCACCATCTCCTTGTCGTCGAGATAGACGACCTGGCGCGTGTGCTTGAGGATGGCGGAGACGTCGGAAGCTATGAAATACTCCTTCTCCGCGATCCCCACCACCAGGGGACTCCCGTTGCGCACGCCTATGAGTTTCTTCGGATCTTTCCTCGAAAGGATCACGAGCCCGTAAGTGCCCTCGAGTTGGGAAGCCGCTCTTTGCACGGCGTCTTCCAGCGAAGTCTCCAGGAACTCTTCTATCAGGTGCGAGATCACCTCCGTATCGGTATCGGTCGTGAATTTGTGTCCCTTCGTCTCCAACCTCTTTCTCAACACCTGGTAATTCTCGATGATTCCGTTGTGGACAACGGCTATGGTGCCGCTGCAATCGACGTGCGGGTGCGCGTTGGCCGTGGTCGGCTCGCCGTGCGTCGCCCAGCGGGTGTGAGCTATACCGATGGAACCGGGAAATTTTTTCTTGGCGAGTATCTGTTCGAGCGTGGATATCTTACCCTTCGTCTTCTCTACCAGGATCTTGCCGTCCTCGACTATCGCCACGCCGGCGGAATCATAACCTCGATACTCGAGCCTCTTGAGTCCCTCGATCAGGATGGGAAGAGCTTCATTGTTTCCTATGTATCCGATTATTCCGCACATTCAACCGTTCTCCTTGCCGCCGGGGCCCGCCTGCGCCCACAGCTTATCGAGTATGGCGCCTGCGCTCGCGATCAATTGTTCGGTGCGCTCGTCCGTGGAGGATTCGGCTATCACCCTCACGACGCCTTCCGTGTTGGACACCCTGACATGGAACCAACCGTCGTCGAAATCCGCCCTCACGCCGTCACCCGTGTCGATTCTAACCGGTTTGAGATCCTCGATCAAAGCCGTTATTTCGGCTGAGTCGAAGGATCCGCCCAGGGGAACCTTCTTTTTTTCAATGATTACATCAGGATAGGCGTCCAGGGCTTCATCGAGAGAACAATCCTTTTCACATAGAAACTGCAAGATGAGTGCCATTGCGAGGATTCCGTCTCGTCCCGGATGAAGTTCGGGGAGGATGACTCCACCGTTTCCCTCGCCGCCGATCACTGCATCGCAGGAGAGCATTTCATTTACAACGTGCGCCTCGCCCACGGGCGTGCGCTTCAGTTCCACGCCGTGAGCTCCGGCTATTTTTTCTATCAAGGATGAGGTACTGAGGTTGACGACGACCGGGCCCTTCTTTCGCGACAGCACGCAATCCACGGCGAGGGCGAGAGTATACTCTTCGCTCACGGCGCCCCTCGCCGGGCTCACCAGAGCCAGCCGGTCCGCATCGGGGTCGAGGGCGAATCCCAGATCCGAATCCGTACTCGCGACCAGTTCCTCCAATTCCCGGAGGTTTGCCGGCCTGGGCTCGGGGTCACGGTGGAAATCTCCGTCCGTCTTGCAATTCAACTCGACCACCTCCACCCCCAGTCGGCCGAGGAGGTCGGGAGCGATGACGGAGCCGGCCCCGTTGATGCAATCGATCACCACCTTGAATGAACGCGCGGCTATCGCCTGCTCGTCCACCATCGGCAAGGAGAGCACCGCTTCGATATGATCCTCCGAAGCTTTCTCGTATCCGCGGCGCGCACCCCCGCTCGTACCGGCGGCTCGAGCCGGAGTTGAGCGCAAAGCGGCGCGAAGCCGGTCGTTCATCTCCTTGGTTATGAAGATTCCCCTGTGGTCGAGAAACTTGAGCGCGTTCCACTGCACGGGATTGTGGCTGGCCGTCACTATCATTCCTCCGGCGGCGCCGAGCCGGGTCACCATCATCTCTACCGTGGGTGTCGTGGCGATGCCGAGGTCGATGCACTCTCGGCCGCAGGCTCTCGCGGCTCTGATTGCCGCCTCTTTCAGCGATTCTCCCGAGGGGCGGGTGTCTCTTCCTATTACCAGCGGGCCGCTCTCGAGTATCGAGCAGAACGCGGCGCCGAGACGCGAAACGACTTCCTCGTCTATACTCTCCCCGACTATCCCCCTCGCCCCGGCGACGGAGAGGAGAAGCCCGGGAGGCAACGTATAGCCTTCCGATTCACTCATGATCGGGTCAACATTATTTGAAAAGGAGTGCCGTGTCAACTGCAAGGGTATCAGCAATATCACCCGCAACGTCCGCCGTTCGGCAACCGATATTATCGTTGATAGGGCGGCTTCCAAGTGGTAGAATTATCAATAGCTAAAGCTTTTCCGCCGCTTCTCCCTGCCCGGTTTGCGAGCGACGCCCGAACGCAGAAGAGCGGCCTGCCGGTCAGCATCGTTCATCGCCAGCAAAGGATCGACGCCATGTACTGTTCCTCTTCTTCGCCAAGATACCTGCTTGGAAAAACTGCCGTCGTCTCGATACTTATCGCCGTATTGCTCCCCCTTCTCCCCGGTGCGTCGCTGGGCCAGCCTCTGCAGCGCCCCTACGAGTTCCGTCGTGAGTTGGCCAGGAAGAAGGCCGAGCGATTCGAGAAGATGCGCTCGGTCGAGCTCGCCCAGACCCAAAACCAGACCGAATACGACGTGCACTACTACGATCTCGATCTCACGATAGATCCCAATACGCAGACCGTATCCGGCACCGTGACCATCGAAGCCGAGGTCTTGTCCGCTTCCCTGAACCAGATGGACCTGAACCTATTGAACAACATGAGCGTGAACCAGGTGAGATGGTCCGGGGGTTCACTCGCATTCAGCCACGCCAACGACATACTGACGATCACCCTGCCGACGACTTATTATACCGGCGAGACGTTCACCGTGATGGTGGATTACAGCGGCACTCCCAGCGCGTCCTACGGGGCATTCGGCTTCGACACTCACAACGGCGATCCCATGATATGGAGCTTGAGCGAACCGTACGGGGCGAGGAGCTGGTGGCCGTGCAAGGATATTCCCTCGGACAAGGCGGACTCGGTCGACGTGCACATAACCGTACCGAGCAACCTGATCGTGGCGTCGAACGGCACGCTGGTGAGCGTGATCGACAACGGCTCGACCAAGACGTACAATTGGCACGAAGGCTATCCCATCACAAGCTACCTCGTCTCGGTCGCGATTCACCCCTACACGGTCTTCTCGCACTGGTACCACTATGCCCCCGCCGAATCCATGGAAGTGCGCTACTACGTGTACCCCGATCACTACAGCTCGGTTCAATCCACGTACGCGCTGACCGTTCCCATGATAGAACTCTACGCGAGCCTCTTCGGAGAATATCCCTTTCTCAACGAAAAGTACGGGCACGCCGAATTCACTTGGGGAGGAGGCATGGAGCACCAGACCATAACGAGCCTGGGAGGCTGGGGCGAGTATCTCCTGGCGCACGAACTGGCTCACCAGTGGTGGGGGGACATGATCACGTGCAACAGTTTCCATCACATCTGGTTGAACGAGGGTTTCGCCACTTACACGGAAGCGCTCTGGTCAGAGTTCACGTACGGCAAAGCCCAGTACAAGGCCGACATGGACAATGCAAAGTATTTCGGCTCGGGAACGATATTCGTCGCCGACACCACCAATTTCAACCGGATATTCCATTCCGGGCTTTCATACAACAAGGCGTCCTGGGTGCTCCACATGCTGCGCCACGTAGTAGGCGACAGCACCTTCTTCGACATCCTCAAGGCGTATTACTCCGACTCGCGCTACCAGTACGGAACGATAACGACCGAGCGTTTCCGGGACATATGCGAGAGCGTCTCCGGCATGGATCTCCACTACTTCTTCCACGAGTGGATCTACGAAGAATACTATCCCATGTACAAGTTCGATTGGTCTTCTACGCCGAACGGCGGATCGTACGACGTGTATCTCACCATCGATCAACTCCAGACCAACTATGTTTTCAAGATGCCCGTGGACATAACGATCGATTTCGCGGTCGGAGATACCACCATCGTCGTGTGGGACAGCCTCGCCAGCCAGGATTTCGCCTTGAGCGTGGAAAAACAACCCGTCGCCCTGCACCTCGACAAGGACGAATGGATTCTCAGGACCATCGAAGAACCCCTGACCGCGCCCACTTTCGACAGGGGAATCCTGCTGGTGAACGGAGTGGATTTCAACATATACGGTTCCTCCATATGGAGTGCATACGCTGACAGCGCCTTCTGGGGGAGCTACGGCATCAGTTTCTGGGATTGTTTCCCGGAGCCCGCTTCCGGCTATCCCTCCAATCTCCCGCCTCCCCTGGGACACGGTCCCGTTCCCGCGGACACGCTCAAGCAGTTCTCGTCCGTCATTTGGATCGGCAACAACTACAACGGAGACATAAGCTCATGGTACGATACGCCCATCTATTCCTATATCACGGTCGGGGGCAACGTACTCCTGATGACCCGCATGGGCCAGGATTTCATAGGGGAACCGTTGCGCCAGTACCTGGGGATAACCTGGCGTGAAGGTTCCTACAACACTCTCAACGATTGCATCTCGACGTACACGGGACTTGTCGACATGACCCCCATAGGCACGCAGAGCTACTGCGCCGTATTCGATACTTCCCTCGCCACCGGCGAAAGCACGCTTCTTTTCAAGGAAACGAGCTCTTTCGCCACCCACCGCGGTCTCGGGGTCTGGCGTAACCCGGCCGGCGGAGGGACGAACCGCTCCGTCGGCGGCCAGTTCGTCTTCATAAGCGGCAGGCCCTACCGCTACAACCACGACCAGATGCGATCCAACTGCGAGTACATACTGGGGAACATCTTTCTCGAGCCCTACGATCCGACCGGGATTACGGACTCGAGACCTCGCGCGGCATTCCGCCTCGAGCAGAACTATCCCAACCCGTTCAATCCGGCCACCACGATCCGCTTCACCCTGCCCGCGAAGGATTTCGCCAGTCTCAAGATTTACGACGTGAGCGGGCGGCTGGTGAGAACCCTCGTCGAGAGAACGCTCGAGCCGGACAACTATACGTTGCGCTGGGACGGGACGAACGAAAACGGCAGGCCGGCGGCGTCGGGCATCTACTTCTACAGGCTCAGAGCTGGAAAGAATACGGCGACGAAAAAGATGGTGCTCATCCGCTAGGGGAATACGTTGGACGACGAGAAGAAAGCCGGGATTCCCAACCCCATAACCGAGCTCGTGACGTCATTCAGGGCGGTTCGCCATGCTCCGGCCGGTTTCTGGTACTCGAACATAGCCTACTGGCTCGACGGCGTCTCCTACTTCGGCATTCTGACGCTGCTCGCCATGTTCTTCCACGATGTGGCGGGACTGAGCGACACGACCGGGCACAAGCTCGTATCCATCTACACGGGCATCATAACGGGATCGATGCTCGTCTTCGGACCCGTCTCCGACCGCCTCGGGGTGAGAAGATCCCTGATAGTCTCCGTGATTCTCTACATCATCGGCCGAACCGCCCTCCCGCTCATTCCCCACTTCTTCCCGCCCGGATCCATCGAGCTCATAGTGGTGGCCACCATCGCCCTCGTGATCGCCGGAGCGGGGAACGGGTTCATGCAGCCGTCCGTCTACGCGGGAGTGCGCAAGTTCACCGACGAGAAGACCGCCGCCATGGGGTACGGGTTCCTCTATGCCGGCATGAATCTGGGAATCGTCTTCATCGGCCTTTTGTCTCCGCGCATCCGCACGGGCGTTCATATCGGCGATCTGGTGAACATCCGCGCTTTCGGAATCTCGGGGGTCTTCTGGTTCTGCATAGCGGTAAACGTCCTCATGCTGATCGGCCTCCTCGTCTTCTTCACCGACAAGGTGGAAAAGGAGGGTGAGCGGAAGGGAGAGGCTGCGAGAGAAGCGGAGAAAAACGAGCGGGAAAACGAAGGCACAGGAGAGACCTCCGGGCGAGAGGCCGGGAGACGGGACGAAGGATCGACCGGCGCCGGGCCTCTTTCGCGTTTGAGGAACCGATTGAAGGAAAACCCACTCTCGAACGCGCGATTCTCCTTCTTCATCTTCGTCCTGCTGCCCGTTCAGACTCTTTTTGCATATCAATGGCTGGTCATGCCCGAATACGTCACGCGGGCCTATTCGAAGATCGTCGCCGACAACATGGAGAGCATCGTCAACGTCGCCAATCCCCTCATCATAGTTCTGGGAGTCCCCATCATAACCGCCCTCACCCGCAAGGTGCCGGTATACCGAATGATGGTCGTGGGCACCCTCGTCTCCGCGCTTCCCACGTTCCTGTTCGTGCTGGGACCGCGTTTCCCGCTCCTGATGTCTTACATAGTCCTCTTCTCCATCGGCGAAGCTCTCTGGCAACCCAGGTTCCTCCAGTTCGCCGCCGAGCTGGCCCCCGAAGGCAAGACCGGCGCATACGTGGCCTATGCAAACATTCCATGGTTCATGATCAAGTTCATGGCGGGCTGGTACACCGGCCCTCTCATGGAACGCTATTGTCCCTCGGGCGGCCCCTACAACACGGAGGCGATGTGGCTCATATACGGCCTGGTGGCGATGGTGAGTCCGGTCGGGCTGTTGCTGGCCAAGAACTGGGTGCAAAAGGGCTTCGCGAAGAGGAGCTCGCTGCAACCCGAATGACGGCCCTCACAACATGCTGCAGCGGAGTCGTATTTGCGTATTCAGGCGCATACTTCCGCTGAGCGGAGGCCGACTAAATGCTCTAGAACGTCCTGCCAAAAGACCCCGCTCGGGAAACCGGGATCGAAAGGACGGAGTACGAAGGGATCCGCCCTTAATATTCAATTTCCAAACATCGCCTTTATTCTTCCCCAACTGGTCTTTTCGGTCGGCACCGTCGAAGTCATATAAAAATCGAAATCCTCGGTCCCGGGAGTTCCATCCTGGAACTCCCCTGAGATCGGTATAACCACGGAGGTGGAGAACCCGGCGGGAGCCAGAAAGTGCACGATGGTCTGGGCATGGCCCTCGGGGGGCAAGGTGAAAACCGTCTGATCGATGGTGACCGTCCAACCGGGCGGGGTCTGGGGTGTCAGTATCAGGGTCTTGGAGCCGGAGCTGCTGCCGGGGTTGTAGACTCCGATGGCAACATCGCGTAAGCTGCCCGGCGTGATCGATAAGTAGTTGTTGTTCAGGCTGGCCGAATTGTTGGTTTCATCGGATTCGGGAATCACAAGACCTACGTCGGCGTTTCCATATCCACAGGCCCAGTCGGTACCGTCCCATGTCCAGCTCCTGGTAGCGAACGAGCCTGACGATAGGCCGGCGACGACGGCGTCGTGAAAGCCGCCGCTATTTGCTTTGGAAACTCCTACTCTGAGTGTGAAGCTCCCTGCGGCCGCCGTGCCGGCGTTCCATACCGTTACCGTCACGGTAGTCTGACTCGATGTCTTGACCACCGTGATGTCGCTCTTGGTAACTTTGAGGTCGATTGTGGAGAATGCGTTGACAGGAAGCAAAAAGGTGAGGGCGAGAAGCATTGATAATAACGATATTTGTATTCTCATTTCATGATCCTCCTTCTGCTCATTCGATAAAAGGGTTTATGGCGATATTGTAATAAGCTGTAGCGCAATCGTCTTATTTCACCTCCCCCGTGTCGAAGTGTAGATGCAGAAAGGATACTTTGGCGGGAAATTTTAGGATATCATAAACTTAACACTTAAGTCAATCTATTTTAGCTATAGCTATGCATTATTGAGTGCACAAACTCAGGAGGAATTCATGGGTAGGCGCCCTCAAAATCCACACCATTACCCATCCAGCCAACTCCAAGGCCTAATAAAGTATCGAGATGGGGGATTCGGGGAAACTGGGCGATCGTCGTAGCTCTTTGAAAACAATGGAGCTGGTGAACGGATTCGAACCGTTGACCTACGCATTACGAGTGCGTTGCTCTACCAGCTGAGCTACACCAGCCCCATGCAACCATTAATCGCCCTTCGACCCGGAGCGCCTCGGCAGGGCCGAAGCTTCGCAGGTACCGGACTTATTCTATAAGTTTCCCCCGCCCGACACAACCCAAAACTAACCGGCCGGCTGAATTCCCCCCGCGTTGCTTTTTGCGTCTCGGCGTTCAATTCTACAAGCCCTGCGGGAAATCATGAGGAACGATTCCCCCCGGCCGGGTCCTGGGAGAATCGATCAGCGTCCATGGCTTCGTCGAATATTCCCCGTATCGACGGCAAAGCGTGCTCTCCCGCTTTCGGAATCGATTCGTTCCGCCATTGCTCGGGCGAGGGTTTCATCCGAGGCTTCGACCCGGATTCGCATGCATCGGCAAGCCCCTTTCCCGGAGAAAGCGTGGGGCTCATCCCTGAGCGGGCGCGAGGGAACGGGAAGTTTTTTCCCGGCCTCGATTCGCGCGATATTCGATGCCGAATTTTTCAGTGGTACGCTTCTTGCGAACCGCCGTGCACACAGCCGAAGCTACAACACCATTGCGAGGTACCATATTTCAACAACCAAGCATCATTGGTTCTTTTTCCAGGAGGAGGTTCGCATCAAGATGAACAGCCCGAAATCATTTCGAAAGCTCCATCTGATCGTCCCGTTCTGCTTGCTCTTGGTAGTCGGCATCGTTGCTGGCTGTGGCGACGACAGCCCGACGACCCCGACCAACAACAACCAGCAGACCTGGGACGAAGCAGCCGGCTGGATCGGCGTCTTCGCCGATCAAAACGGCACGGACTGCAGCCTGCAGGACTCCGGCCCCGGCACCGTGACTTACTACGTCGTACAGGTCGGTTCACAGGGCGCCACGGCGAGCGAATTCAAGATCGAGACTTCAGGCTTCACGGGTGTCTACGTCGGCAAGACTTCGCCCTTCCCGCTGATAATCGGCGATGATCCCATGACCGGTATATCCATAGCGTACGGCGCCTGCTTGACGGGTCCGATCCATATTCTGTCCTTGACGTACACGATCGATGGATCCACTCCGCCTTGCTCTTGGATCAGGGTGGTTCCTCATCCCGTTTCCGGTGACATTGGAACCGTCGATTGCAACAACGATCTTCTCTCGGCGCGGGGACTCACTTCCTATATAAACAACGATGGAAGTTGCCCCTGCTCCGCCCCTGCGACGGTAACCACCTGGGACAGGGTCAGAGAGGTAATGCGCGGGCAGTAAGAAGCGCCAATTAATAACACCCACTACCAGTTCCGCACGATTCCCGGTTCGACCATCGGACCGGGAATCTCTCTTTATACGAACTCGAATGGAAAGGAATAATTTGGTGCGCCCAGGAGGACTCGAACCCCCAACCTTTTGGTCCGTAGCCAAACGCTCTATCCAATTGAGCTATGGGCGCACTCTGAATCGACCCGAAGCTCGAGAGGGATCACCGGCAAATCGCTCACCGGCGGCACGCCCGCACCGGCAAGAAGAATAGAATGCCGAGGGAAAATAATCAACAGTTTTCATCAACCGGGAGCGGCGGTCGCCGCGGTCCACGCGGACTTCAGGTCAGGCCGGTTCCCCTCCCTCGCCGGGGTCATGAACGCCGCCATGCGGAGAGGGAGCGATCGTCCCTTCGGCTGCCGTCACTTCCACCGCCTCGAACTGAATCCCGCCGGCCAGCCCCGCTATGATGTTGTAGATCCACCCGCCTATCGTCACTATGACCGAGCCAAGAATGCCGTACATGAAGGCGAGAAAGGGTATCATGAACAGACCGAGAACGCCGCCCAGGAACCCGAAATTCGGCATGTCATTGGCGACGAGGGCCGAGTTTATGCCTCCCAGAACAAGCATGATGAATTCGTAGAACAACCCCATGATGAGTCCAATGCAGGCGTAGATGAAAAACGAAAGCTTGAAGAGCGACCAGAGTTCGACGTGCCTTACTTCCAGTTTGCTAGACATATTGTTTCCCCGTTCGTATCGAGCCTCGAGTGAACGCCGGCTTCTCCACGTTGACGTTGTGTGCATTCCCGGCCGGGGCCTCCCCCTCCGGAACCACACGTGTGAGACGCCGGTTAAATCATTACCATAATTTCGCGGGAAGGCAAAGAAGTTTCATGAAGATATTGCCACGCAACGGCACAAGGGAGGAAAGATCCGGATTCGGCTCTTTCCTCCCTCCGTTTCCCGGGTGCAATCCGAGACCCAACCACCCCTGTCTAGAACTGCGGCGGAAAGCTCGTGAAGGTTTCCCCGAAGAGCATCTGCGTCACGTCTTTCGTATCCTTGTAGTGGATCCACGTGCCTGAAGTATCCTGCTTGACGAACGCGATCTTCAGAGAGGTAGCCCAATCATCGGGAATCATGACGGGATCCGAGCCTCCGTAGTGTTGCAACCCGTTGTTCCACCAAGTGAGTGTCATGGTCCCGGTGTTGTTGTACTCCGCCACGAAATCATTCTTGTGGCACTCGTCACAAACCGTTCCCACGTCAGGCTTATATATAGTGTGCCCGAAATAAGGGGCTATCACTGTGAAGGTCTGTTTCGGCCCCGAGGTGGAAACGGCGGCCATCATATTGCCCGCATGCACTTTCCCGTTCTTCTTCACCAGGATTTTCCAGTCGAACACGCCGGCCGGAGATCCTTTTTCGAAGTGACAGTTGTAACACGAGATCGTGTTCTTTACGTGGCACCCGGAACAGTCGACCTTGGCGAGGTGATTTTGGTGCGGCACCGCGGGCAGTGTCGCCGTATCGTGACAACCCACGCACGATGCTTTTATAGCGCCGTCGGACAGCAGCGAGCTATAGCTGCCGCCGTCACCGTGCGCGTCGGACTCCGAATGGCACGTAGTGCACGTAAAGCCCGCATCTCTGTGCACATCGGACAAGCCCAGGGCTATCTCCTTGGCTTGGCGTCCATGGCAGGCGAGACACTTCGAATCCATGGGCGGATCTCCTCCCGACGCCTTTACGTGGCATGCCTGGCAATTGTCCGAATCGATATGACAAGAACCGCACTGCGTCGAAGACCATGGTACGCCGCTTACGGTTTCGAATCCCCCTTGAGCTGCTGAGTAGAAGTACTCCATCCCGCCGCTAGTCGCGTGCAGGGAGTTGGCCATGAACTGTGCATGGCTCGATCCCCCGCCGGGGCAAACTGTATCATCGTTGCAACCGGCGACAATGAATAGAAGTGGAACCAAGAATAAATACCACTTGATGCGCATGTCTCGACCTCCTCTCACTTCAACCTTTGCGCAAGGTGCAGGAACCGTTCGACGGCCTCGGCCTTCGGGCCGAAAAAATCGCTCGGCATCCTACATTCCGTATATTGCGATAATATGATTGCCCGATTTGTGCGATCTTGTCAAATTTAATCATTCCGGTGTTATACAGCTTCTTACAGCTGTTTGTCCTGAATATCCAAAAAGTTGGTCGATGATGCTTTGCTGTTTGGAAGCGGGTCGCGAGGAATGTAACCGATGGGCTTTCTATGAAACGCAGTGAATGGCGGAGAGGGGGGGATTCGAACCCCCGGTGAAGTATTACCCCCACAACCGCTTAGCAGGCGGCTGCCTTAAGCCAGCTCGGCCACCTCTCCGTCCTCGGATCAGACTGTCTATGGCGGAGGGCGAGGGACTCGAACCCCCATGGGCGTAAACCCGGCGGTTTTCAAGACCGCTGCCTTACCAATTAGGACTAGCCCT
>CAYXEN010000011.1:0-26437 GCA_964464035.1 uncultured bacterium
GGTGAATTATATTCATGCTTACATCGTCCGCGTCAATAAATTCGATTCCGACGGCCTGCACGTTCGTTCGAACGAGATCATTTATTCTCTATCCCCTTGCCCCGTATGCTGCCGGGCAAACATGCCCCCGGCCGGCTGCCGACATCTTGCAATCCCATTATTATCTTGACTTTTCTTAGAAATTGTTATAAAATTGCGGCGCATTGAGGAAAAGAGGGAAATTTTGTCCTTTTTTCAACCTTCCGATTGATTCTCATGTCAAAGCCCGATAAAGATATAAGCCAAAAAGAAATCGCATCCGAACTGGCCAAGGACGTCGCCGCAGAGATAGAAGACCAGCTTTCCTCCAGGCTCAAAGCGTTATTGCAGGAATCGATCGATGTCGAATCGGTCTGCGAATTGATCGAGCAACTCGATTTGGAGGAGCGGATCAATTCGCGGTTCATGGGGATCCTGGAGCGGGAGCACAACTTTCGCCACGAGCTCATGAGAGTATTACCCGCCATGCAGAAGCTCATTCGCGAGCTTCGCCTCGACCTCGAGTTGACGAAGCGAGCTCTCGCCTCCCTTGGCCATACGGGCGTCATGGCGAGGAAACAAATGGAAAAGCAGCTTACGCTGGAGCTCTTCCCGCCGGAGACGCCCGAGCCCGGAGCCGGGATCCAGGCCCGGTATTTTCGCTCGCCGCCCGGGCGCGAAGCGGTGGATTGCCGGGAGCGCCTCGATCTTTGCAGAGCTGCTTGTTGCAGATTGTTCAACGCCTACCTTTCCCCCCATGAAATCCGTTCCAAGAACTACGAGTGGGATGCGGGACGACCGTACGCTCTTGTGCGGAGAAACGGCTCTTGCGTCTACCTTTCCGCCGACTGCAATTGCCAAGTGTATGACGACCGGCCTCTTTCATGTTCCACGTACAGTTGCAGGAACGACAAGAGAATCTGGCAGGATTTCGACAAAAGGATCCTCAATCCCAAGCTGAAGCGATGGTTGGAAAAGGAAAACTTCGTGCCGGACATGGACAGGGAGGAGCCGGAGATCGCCGCAAAGTCGGCGGCGGCCGTTCCGGAGGAGGGGAGCTCCGAACTTTCTCCGGCCCACTCGGCCCCGGGGGAGAAGGGCGTGGGCACTGGAGAGGCCGAACACGATCTACTCTCGCCCGATTTTTCAGAACTTAAGTCACGTATGGCCCCCAGACCACGATTGGTTTTCGATCCGAAGGAAACTTCTCCCGAAGACCGAAGCGGCGATTGATGTCGGTTCAGTCCGGAAAAGGACGACCATGGAGTCAGGGCGCATCGGCAAATCGATTTTCCCCTCACTGATAAGGGGTCACAGGCTCTCTTCGCACCTTCCCGCTTTGACGTACATGGAGCTCATCCTCACCAACCGCTGCAACATGCGGTGCACGTATTGCTTCGAAGCCCTCAAGGATGCCAGGGAAATGTCCGAGGACACGGTCCTGGCCGCCATCGATTTTTTCATGGAGTATTCGAGGGACGCAAAGAACCTGTCCATTCTCTTCTTCGGAGGGGAACCCCTCATCCGCTACGACTTGATAAGAAAGACCGTGCTGGTGGCTCGGGAGAAAGCGTGGAACAGGGGCAAGAGGATCTCCTTCGACATGACTACGAACGGCACCCTGATCGCCCGCGAACACCTGCGCTTTTTCAAGAAGAACAACGTGAAGTTTCTCCTCAGCATGGACGGAGGCAAGGAGGACCATGACAGGAACCGGCGCTTTCCCAACGGGTCGGGCAGCTTCGACGTCCTGAGAAAGAAAATGCCGATGTTCAAGCGCTATCAACCGTGGCAAGGAGTGAAGATCACCGTTACGCCGGAAAGCGCATTGAACCTCAGCAAGAACCTCGAGGAACTCTGGCGAATGGGCATCAACCAGTTCATCATCGGGTACGCTCATGGTTTGAAATGGAATACCGAGGATATTCTCCGCTACGAGCAGGGATTGAAAGAAGCATGCGAGCTCTATCTCGAGATGAAGTTCCACAAGCGGTATTTCCGCCTCACTCTTTTCGAGGAGGGGGAAGTCGGCGAAGAGGACAGGGACAAGCTGTTCGGATGCGGCGCCGGGCGGGGGAGGTTCTGCGTGGACGCGCAGGGCGACCTGTACGGTTGCTCCAAGCTGGCCACGATCACCGGGGACAAGAGTGGAGTCCTGCCCTTCGGCAATGTACACAAGGGGTTCACGAACATCGACAACAGGTTGAAGTTTCTTGTGAGCAACATAGAACCGAGGGCGAAGTGCAAGCAATGCGAGTTCAAGATGCAGTGTCGTGGAGGCTGCCCCGCGGTCAACTATGTGCATACGAACAGCATCTACGACCCGGACGACGTATCGTGCAAGATCACTTTCATAACCAAGCGCATCCAAAGATACATGCGCGATCGCCACGTTGAAGTTTTCGGGAAGCGACCCTCGACGAGCAAGGAGGTGAGCTAAGGCAAACTCAAACAGGCAGGTATGAATCATCCGTATCGTTATTCGCGAATCATGACCCATCATGGGGGGTGAACATGAAAAAGAAGATTCTAAAAGGGCTTACCAGGAGGGATTTCATCATTCTTTCCTCGGTGACCGGAGCTGCTCTTGCCACCAGCAAGCTCGATGCCTTCGGCGAGAGCAAAGGCGTTCTCAAGCCGGGCGAAACCGCGGAAGGCAAGCCCTTCCTGGCGGCCTCGGGCAGCGCTGCGGCCGGCGCAAAAATCGTCTTGAACAAGAAGGCTGACCGTATTTTTGTGCACCGCATCGCCGTGGACAAGCTGGATGAAAAGGGCAGGATCACGGTCGATTTTCGCTTCGAGGGCCCGACCGCCGGATCCAAGCCCGTTCTCCTAACGCTCATTCTGATCGACGATTCGGGCAGTGCGTTCAAGACCTTGGAGCGCAGATGCGAGGACTTGAGGCTCAAGCCTTCGAAGATCGTTCAGCATGGGCCGAAATCCTTCGATGCACAACCCAGGCAGAACCACGAGGAGATCGATATCAGCCTGGATGACCTGTCTCGTTTGGGCAGCGTCAAGATCGAGTTCAGGCGGATTCATTGAGACAGGAGGGACACGATGGAAACACCGATTGTCGATTCTGTATTGATTGCAAAGGTCATTCGCAGGCTGG
This sequence comes from uncultured bacterium, assembly GCA_964464035.1. GTDB lineage: Bacteria > Krumholzibacteriota > Krumholzibacteriia > WVZY01 > WVZY01 > CAYXEN01. The sequence continues at coordinate 3,134 of CAYXEN010000011.1, forward strand.
AAGAAAGGCAAAAGCGATTCGAGCTGGCAAGGGAGATTCTTGCCGGGATCCGCAAATCCACCGGGGCGGCCAAGGATCTTCCCTTCGCAGGCGAAAAGGACGTCACGGGCGAAGGGCTTTGTTCCAATCCCGGCGGCTCGGGCAGGTTCGATTGTGCAACCAACGATTTCTCTTGCGCGCAATCCTTCGCATGCGACCCCAATTTCAAGTACAGCGACTGCAACGGTTCCGCGACCGGATTCAGTTGCAACGATGCGACTCCTTTTACATGCGATAACGGCCAAGGAGGAACGGATACTTTCTACGATTGCGACGAGTTCAGCTGCGGCGGGGGCACGAACAAGTATACCTGCAACGCCGATTACGACTTCTTCTGCGGAGACCAGTTCGATTGCACGAACGAGCACAATTGCAGCGCAGGTCATATTTTCGACTGCACCGATGATCACAATTGCAGCGGGACTTTCACTTGCTCGGCCGATGGGCGAAACGCATGTAATCAACAATATCCCTACAGCATGGACGAGAATGATCATGCTCCGGGAGATTACGGTTGCGGCTGGCATGGCGGCGATCTGGACGTATTCAATTGCAAGGACACGTTCAGCTGCATGGCAAAGGACGAGTTCGAGTGCGAGTTGACTACGACCTTCAAGTGCGGCGATGGAGCCGGAACGGATGACTTCAAGTGCAGCACGGCGGATGCCGGCGGAAAGGGCTTTCAATGTGAAACCAAGGATGGATTCACATGCGCAGGCACATTCGATTGCGCCACTATATATAACACGCAAGCTGAGATCCCGACTCTTTCGCCTATAGGAATGGCCATCCTGACAAGCGTGCTCGGCGGAACCGGCGCACTCCTCATTTGGCTCAAGAAGAGGCGGGAGCAAGTGGCGGCCGAGGCGTCGGAGGAGGTTTGAAGGTTCCGAGTCGCAGAGGATAGCAGATACAGAAAGCCCTTCGAGCTATGAGCGGCAAACCCAACGCTGCCGATTATGCGCGGCGGTTGACGTTACAGAGGATTCATCCGCGAATCGTGAAGCTCGAGCTCATCTTGACGGAGAGCTGTAACCTGGATTGCAGCTATTGCTTCCAGGCGGACAAGAGCGCCCCTCGTCGAATGAGCCGGGACGTGGCCTACCGCGCTATCGAGTTCCTGATGGATGCCAGCAGGGACGCCGAAGAAGTGATGATCGGCTTCATCGGCGGCGAACCGATGCTGCACTACGATCTCCTGCGGGATTGCATATTCTTCGCAAAGGAGCGGGCCTCGGAGCGAAAGAAGCGAGTGTTCTTCGAAATGACGACGAACGGCACGATGCTGACGGAGGAGCACGCGCGCTTTTTTCGCCGGGCCGGGTTGAAGTACCTGCTCAGCCTGGATGGGATCGAGAATGAAAACGATCTTCACAGGCTGAGCCGGCGGGGATGCGGAACAGCGCGGGAAGTCATCGAAAAACTTCCGATGCTCAAGCGCTATCAACCCTGGCTGGGATCCAGAATGACGGTCACCCCGGAGAGTGCCGGGCACATCCGCAAGAACGTCGAGTTCCTTCATCGTCGAAAGATCAACCAGTTCATCATAGGGTTCGCGGCCGGCGTCGAGTGGACCGATGATGACATTGTTTCCTACGGGCAGGGGCTGAAGGAGCTCTTCGAGTTCTACCTGGGCGAAACACTGGCCAAGGGCGACAAATCTCTGCGCATCGGGCTGTTCGAGGGCGGCAATTCGTTCGAAAGCGCCCTGCATAGGAGAATACCTTTCGGTTGCGGCGCAGGGTCCCAGCGCTTGTCGGTCTCGACCGCGGGGGAGTATTACGGCTGTTCCAAGCTTGCTTCCGTGATGGGATTCAGGAACGGAATCCTGCCCCTGGGTGATGTCCACGACGGAATCAGCAACGTGTCGAATCGCATTTCCCTGCTGAACGATTCTTCCGCCCCGAGGCTCAAGTGCAAGGATTGCCTCTTGAGCGCTAGATGCCAGGGGGGATGCTATGCGGACAATTACCGTGATACGGGAAACATTTACGTGCCGGCCGATTACTATTGCAAGCTCATCTTCGCGCAGATGGAGGCGTGCAACTACGCGAGAGGGCGGAAGGAGGAGTTGGGGCTTCAATAGGGGTGATGAAAGCAATCGAGAACAATGATTCGATGATGCAATGGCTGCTCGCTCTGGATCGCGAAATCTATCCCGGCGATTACGTCGATCGCGCCAGGGCGATGCTCGATAGAGGCCGCGCCCTTGCAAGAGATCGTCTTGAAGTGGATGCATCGGCGCATTCCGCGGCCTCCGTCCTGGCCGATATCGTCTTCAGGTCCTTCGGGATAATGTTTTCCGCCGACGGCCCCGGCGATGTATTCAGTTTGACTTCGGTCCTCAATTGCAAGCGGGCATCGTGTCTCGGCATCACGCTGGTCTACGTTGCGCTGGCCGAGCATGTCGACCTTCCCGTCAAGGGAGTTCTCTACGATCAGCACATCGCGCTGAAGTACTCCGCGGCTGACGTCGAATTGAACATAGAACCCAGGTTCAGCGGGAAGATACTGGACCGGATCCATGCTCAAAAGTTCTATGGGGCCCGGTTCTCGCCGCCGTACGGCCTGCCCCTTTCCAGGAGCGGATTGCAGGCCGTCGTTCTTGCGAATCGCGCCCCCGTCGCCCTGGGCAGGCTGGGGGCGGACGAGGCGTTGCGGGATCTCGACTCCGCCATCGATATCTTGCCCTCCTACGCCACGGCCTGGATAAACAAAGCGGTCATAATGTTCGAGTCGGGGAAAGCACGACAAGCAGGGGAGCTCCTGGAAAGAGCGCGAAAGCTCTCGCCCGGGCCCCGAACGACGGGATTGATCGACGAGATCCAAGAGCGGTACGCAAGTTCATGAAAGCCAAGTGGCAGAGTTACAGCAAGGGCAGGATAGGCGTCTATTCGAGAAATATCCCGGAGCCCTATGTCGTTTCGGTGAGAAATATCCTCTCCGCGGCGCGCAGGTGCCTCGCCGTCTCGTTCGGCCTTCCCACTCCGGGGCACTTGGAAGTGATCATGATCAAGAATGGAAAGAGCTCGCCCAGGCTTTGGACCAACGGCAAGGACTCGATATTCCTGGTGGTTTCGAAAACGAGAGACCTCAAAGCGCCCAAGAAAAGCGGCATACATCATGTCTACGGTCTTTGCCACGAGCTGGCCCACATCGCCATGTACAGGAGAATACGAAACGTTTATTCACTACCTCCGGGATGGGGTGAAGGCTGGGCTCATTACGCGGCGTCGACGGCCCTCGTTCCCTATGTCTGGAAGCGCTTGGGAGAGGACGCATGGCCCGATCCCTATCCCTACGTGAAGACTGAAGGCAAGCAGAGATTCCTCGGGCAGATTTCCCGGGCGGGCAGCCTGTCGGACCATACTCTCGAGGCCGCCGCCAAGCTCTACATGATTGAATCCAAGAAGGGGCGAAAGCAAATCGGGCACATGTTGTTGCGAAGCGAAGCGAGAGGTTTGACCGGGGATAGTCTTGTTCTCCTTCTCGAAAAGATGCTGTGAGCCGAACCCCGCCTCACCACTCGATCTCCCCTATGAGCTTCATCATCTCGTCCAGCCCGTCCACCACGAGATCCGCACCGGGAAAATCGAACGCCCGCGTCTCTGGCGACCTGACGACTATTATTGGAATCCCCGCCGCCTTGGCCGCCTGGAGTCCTTTCTCCGCGTCCTCGAGGACGAGGCAGTCGCCCGCTTGCAGTTCGAGGAGCCCGATGGTCTTTATGAAGACTTCCGGATCGGGCTTCGTCCGGGAGACGTCATCCTTGCCCACGATCACGGGAAAGAGTCGGCGGAGCCCCTCGTTCTCGAGTATCGCCTCGATGTCGGCGCGATGCGATCCGCTCGCGATGGCGAGCTTTCTGCCCGAGTCGGCGAAGAGCTTGACCATCTCCCTCGCCTCGGGGTAGAAGCGGATGCTCCCGTCCCGGCAGTAGCGGCTGAATATGGGGCGCTTCTTCTCTATTATATCCGCCGGATCGAGGTCGAGGCCGTGCCTCTCGATCTCCCCGCGCGCGCCGTGTCCCAGCGAGGTCCAGTACTTGTAATACTCTTTCTCGTCTATGGTGTGCCCGTGCCTGGCGAAGACCTCGCTGTACGAGAGAAAGTGGTACCTCTCGCTGTCGGCGAGGAGCCCGTCGAAATCGAAGATGATCCCCCGCGCCCTATCGAGGAGGCGGGCGAGGGTCGTGATCTTATCCAAGGTAGCGCTCCTTTATGGTGATGGGAACGAGTCTTCGCATGAACTTGTAGATGGCGAAGCACTCCACTGCGAAAGGGAGGAAGCCCAGGAATCCGAGGACCGGCATCTCGAAGAGCTTCACGTCGCCGAAGTAGGGGACGATGTATTTCCACTTGGCGATCGCCCAGTAATTCCAGAACTCCCATATGAAGCCGCATACCAGGCCGGCTAGAAAGAAACGGAGCAGCGCTCCTGGCATCCCCGCGAAGAGCTCGGCCATAACGGACCTTTCGCCGATGCGCCCGTTTATTGGGTCGAGGAAGAAGACGAAGCCCACCCACACGAGGGGCGTCATGTACGGCGACGGCCATAGAATCGGCACGACGAGACATGCCGCACCGAAGGCCACGAGCACGACGAAACGCGCTCCCTTGAGCTGGTGGACTTCTCCTGCACGGCCTTCCGTGCCGCCTTCCCCTGAGCCCCTTCGCCCACCGCCGGTCAGGTGCTCTATGAGCTCGTACGTGAGAAAGATTCCCGGGGAAATGGTAGCGAACGACCACGCGTATCCGATGTACCTCGCAAGCCGGTTCTCGGGCAGGCCGACGTACTTCCAGTTGCCGAGAAGGAGGTTGTACGCCTCGAAGATCAACCAGCTTCCCACGGACAAGACGAGGAGTATGAAGAACTCCCCCGGGTGCGAGGAGAGGAGCGAGCGGCCCTTGAGCCGCTTCACGAGGGCGTCCATGAAGAGGATGTACCCGCTCCATTGAATGGGCGTGAAGTACACGCCGACGAAACGGTTGCCCGAGAAGAGCAGGATCTCGCCGGCCGCGATGACCGCGATCCCGGCGTAACCGTACAGGGGAAAGGCGCTTCCGCTCGTCCCGCCTCCCCTCGACCTTGACTTGCCCGCGTTTTCGTTTATCATATCCCAGATCGAATAATGACCACAATCGGGTGCAAGCCGGCTTCGAGGCAGTGGTTGCAGCCGACTTCCTTCACCGGCACCCGCTTCCCGGGTGCGGGTTTCTTTGCACTCAAGCCTGCATTCTAGACGAGCGATTCAGCGATTGCAAAGGGAAAAAGCAGGAACTATCCCCGCATTTCGTTGTAGAAATACGAGTTATGACTCGCGACCAAAACGGAGGTAGAACATGGACTACGAGATACAGGCTATGAACGAAAGGGTGGAAAGGGAGAGCCGGTTCGTTCCCGAGCTCTTGAAAACGATCCAGACGGTGATCATGGGCCAGCGCTACTTGATAGACCGTCTCATGATCGGGCTTCTCTGCGACGGGCACGTGCTGATCGAGGGTGTCCCGGGCCTTGCGAAGACGCTCTCGGTCAAGACCCTCGCCCGCGCGATCGACACTTCGTTTCAGCGGATCCAGTTCACTCCCGATCTCCTGCCCGCCGACCTGATCGGCACCCAGGTCTACAACCCCAAGGATCATACTTTCACCGCCAAGAAGGGTCCGATCTTCTCGAACATAATACTGGCCGACGAGATCAACCGCGCGCCGGCCAAGGTGCAGAGCGCGCTTCTCGAATGCATGCAGGAGAGGCAGGTGACGATAGGGGACGAGACGTACCCGCTGGAGTTCCCCTTCATGGTGATGGCGACGCAGAACCCGATCGAGCAGGAGGGGACGTACCCGCTCCCCGAGGCCCAGGTGGACAGGTTCATGCTGAAGCTCAGGATCAGCTACCCGGCCCGTGAAGAGGAGAAAGCGATCATGGAAAAAGTCTCCGGCGACGGACTCCCGGAGGTTAAGCCGGTCATCGATCCCGCGAAGCTCAAGCAGGCCCAGGAAGTGGTGAGAGAAGTTTACATGGACGAGAAAGTGAAGAATTACATCCTCGACATCGTCTTCGCGACGAGGGACCCGGAGAGTTTCGGGATTCCGATCAAGCATCTCATCGCCTACGGGGCCTCGCCGCGGGCGACGATCTTTCTGGCCGAGGCTTCGAGGGCGCACGCCTTCCTGCGCGGCCGCGGTTACGTGACTCCAGACGACGTGAAGGCTGTCGGCCCGGACGTTCTTCGCCACCGGGTCATCGCGACGTACGAGGCCGAGGCGGAGGACATCGATTCCGAAGCGATAGTGAAACGCATCTTCGACCAGATAGAAGTGCCCTGACGGGCCGGCGGGTTGCTCCAGCGGGGCGGCCCCGCGCCGCGGAGCCCGGCCGGGCCGGATCGTCCGGGATGAGGAGAGTTCCAACCGAAGGATGCTCGGCATGAACGATATCGAAACCGGCAGCCTGAGCGACGTCCTCAAGAGGATAAGGCGGATCGAGATCGTCACGAAGCGTCTCGTAAGCGACGTCTTCTCCGGCGAGTACCACAGCGTGTTCAAGGGGCAGGGAATGGAGTTCGACGAGGTGCGCGAGTACCAGCCCGGCGACGACGTGCGCATGATCGACTGGAACGTGACGGCGAGAATGGGAGCTCCGTACGTCAAGCGCTTCGTCGAGGAGAGGGAGCTCATAGTGATATTCCTTCTCGACGTGAGCGCGTCGGGGATATTCGGGAGCACGGGCCGGACGAAGACGGAGACGGCCGCCGAGATATGCTCGCTTCTCGCCTTCAGCGCGATCGAGAACAACGACAAGGTGGGGGCGATAACTTTCTCGGACCGGATCGAGGAATACCTGCCCCCGGACAAGGGCCGCAGGCACGTCCTTCACGTCGTGCGCGAGATACTCTTTCACCGTCCGAAGGGCGCGGGCACGGATATAGCCGCGGCGCTCAGGTACTTGATGAAGGTGATGAAGAGGAGGGCGATCGTCTTTCTATTGAGTGATTTTCTCGCCGGTGATTTCTCGGTGGAGCTGGCCCAGGCGGCGAGGAAGTTCGACCTCGTGGCCCTGAGGATCTCCGACCGGCGCGAAAGCGAGCTCCCGCCCGCGGGGCTGGTGAGGGTGTGGGACCAGGAGGTCGGCGTGGAGAGGGTGGTCGACCTGGGAAGCCGCCGCGCCAGGGAGGACTACGCGCGCGAGGCGGCGGCGAGGAGGAAGAATCTCGAGAACCTCTTCAAGCGTAACGGCGTGGACCTCGTCGAGATCGAAACCGGCGAGGATTACATAAAGCCTTTGACCGTCTTCTTCCGCTCGCGCGCGAGGAGGCGTTGAGAAGAAGCCGGGAGCGAACCAGGAGGCGTTTGGATGAGAGCGCGATCGCAGCCAAGCGAACATCGTCGAATTCGGACGGCACGCGGAGCCTTGTTTCTCCTCGCGCTGATCGGAGTCGTCTGCTTGCAGCCGCGCACCGCGCGGGCCTCGCTTCGAAACGCGGGCAGCCTGGTGAACATAGACGTGCGGGCATCCAAGGATTCCGTCCGCGTGGGCGAGAGGCTCCGCGTGACCTACACGATAGATTATCCAGACTCGCTCGAATTCAATCGCTTCGGCCGGCTTCCCGAGGGCAAGTTCAGGCAACTCTCGCTCTCCTGGCGGGAGTCCCGCACGAAGCAAGGCAAGAGGGCCGTCGCCAGGGCCGAGATCATGACGCTGGATCTCGAAGAAGCCTTCGTGCCGGAGCTGAGGCTCATATTCACGACGGGCGGCGGAGACAGTCTCTACGCCATCGCGGGCGGGATCCGGGTACCGGTGAAACTCGTCTCGGGTGACAACGCCGAGCTCAAGCCGCTCAAGAAGCAATGGAAGGCCCCGCCGAGCTATTCATGGCTCATCGCGCTCGTTGCAGCGGTGCTGCTCGCCGCCGCGATTCTCTATTATCTCAGGCGGAGGAAGCGGCGGCGGACCGAAGAGGAACCGGCGAGGCCGGAGCTTCCCGCCGACTTCGTGGCGCTTCGCGAGCTGGCGAGGATCGAGAAATCGGGACTCCTCGACTCGGGCGAGTTCAAGAAGTATTACAGCGAAGTAGTCGATGTCTTGAGGAAGTATCTCGAAGCGCGCTACGGGATAACCGCCATGGATCGAACGACGGACGAGATCCTGGCCGAGCTCGGCGGGATCAGGGTCGGCGTCGAGGGCCTGGAGGAGCTCCTGAGGGAGGCGGACCTCGTCAAGTTCGCCAAGTTCGAACCCGGCATAGTCCCCGGCAAGCGGGTGATGGAGACGGCGAGAAAGATCGTGACAGCGACGGCGCCGCCGCGCGTGGAAGAGACCGCACAGGCCGCCGCCTCCAACGAGGGCAGGTGAGAAGATGTTTCGTTTCCTCCATCCGGAAGCTTTCTTTCTCCTCGCCTTGATACCGGCGGCGTTGTACCTGGAGCCGGGGCGCACGCGCCGAAGGCGCAGCATCGCGGTCTCCTCGGTGGAACTCTTCGACCGCGCTGGGCTGGAGGCGCCGTGGTGGAAACGAAACGGCAGGAGAGTGCTGCGCGTCCTGGGTCTCGTGCTTCTCGTCTTCGCCGTCGCGAGACCCCAGACGGGCCGCTCGGAATACACCGTGGAAACGCAAGGCGTGGACATCATGCTCGTGCTCGACATAAGCGGCAGCATGCAGGCCCAGGATTTCAAGCCGAAGAACCGTCTGCACGTGGCCAAGGAAGTTGTGAAGGATTTCATCTCGAGGCGCAAGCACGACAGGATCGGCCTCGTCATATTCGCCGGGCAGGCCATGACCCAATGCCCGCTCACGCTCGACTACGACGTGCTCCAGAAGCTGGTGGACGACGTCCACTTCGGAATGCTCGAGGACAGGACGGCGATAGGCGTGGCGCTGGCCACCGCCTGCAACCGCCTCAAGAACAGCAAGGCGAAGAGCAAGGTGATAGTTCTTCTCACCGACGGCCAGAACAACGCGGGGAGCGTGGATCCGCCGACGGCGGCGCGGGTGGCGAAGGCGCTCGGCATAAAGGTTCACACGATCGGCGTGGGATCGAACGGCGTGGTCCCGGTGCCGGTGGACGATCCTTTCTTCGGCAAGCGCCTCGTGCCGATGGAGGTCAAGCTCGACGAGAAGGCCCTGCGCGAGATCGCGGACATAACGGGAGGCAAGTTTTTTCTCGCGACGAACCCTGAGGAACTCAAGAAGATCTACGACCGGATCGACAAGATGGAGAAGACGAAGATCGAGACGAGGAAGTTCGCGAGCTATTCGGACAAGTTCGCCTATTTCGCATTTCCCGCCCTGCTGTTGGTTCTCCTGGAAGCAGTGCTGGGCGCGGGATTGCTGAGAGAACTGCCCTGAGTCGAGGAGGTCGATCGCATGGAATGGGCGCGGCCCGGGATACTCTACCTGCTCTTGATCGTTCCCCTGCTGGGGGCGTACATGCTCCATTCCCGAAGGCGCAGGCAAAGGGAACTGGAGGCGTTCGCGGGGAAGCTCTCGGAGAGCCTCGCCCCGGGACGAAGCTGGCGGAGAGGGCTCGCAAAGAGCGCCTGCACGCTGGGTGCGCTCGCCTCCATCATCGTCGCGGCGGCAGGGCCCCGTTTCGGGAGCAAGCTCGTCAAGGTGGAACGCGAGGGAGTGGATCTCGTCCTTGCGCTCGATACGTCCTTGAGCATGCTCGCCGAGGACATGAAACCCAACCGCCTCGAGCGGGCCAAGATGGAGATCATCGATCTCATCCGCGGGCTCAAGGGGGACAGGGTCGGCATCGTGGTCTTCGCCGGCGACGCGTTCACCCTCTGTCCTCTCACCGTCGATTACGACGCGGCCCTCATGCTCGCAGGCGCCATAGACGTGAACATGGTCTCGGAGCCCGGCACCGCGATCGGAAAGGCGATCACGCAGAGCGTCGCCCTCTTCGAGAATTCCCGGCGCAAGGACAAGGCTGTGATCCTCGTGACCGACGGGGAGAGCCTCGAAGGGGATCCCGTGCAGGCGGCGAAGGAGGCCGCCGAGAAGGGCGTGAAGATATACGCGATCGGGATCGGCAACCCCTCCGGCGAACTCATTCCGCTGAGGGGAACGGACGGAAGCGTGGAAGGGTATAAGAAGGACAAAAGCGGCGAGACGGTGATGACGAAGCTGGACGAAGTCACGCTCCAGCGGGTGGCCGAGGCGGGCGGGGGCAAGTACGTTCCCGCCACGCAGGAGGGGATCGAGCTCAAGGTCATCTACAACGAGATCGAGGGCATGGAGAAGAAGAAGATAAAGGGCGAATTCATGGAAAAGAAAGAGGAGCGCTTCGCCTGGTTCCTGGGGGCCGCGTTCGCCATGCTTCTCGCCGAGATGCTGATCTCTTCGCGCGGATCCCGGGGAAGCGGCAGGGGACGGATACTTCACACGGGGGCGAAGGTCGCGCTTCTCGTGCTCCTCCTGTCCGCACACGCCTCCTGGGCCCGGGGGGTGGACGGCTCCAAGGTGGAGGCGGGCAACAAGTACTTCGAGGCAGGCGCCTACGACAAGGCCCTCGCCCTCTACCGCGACGCCGTCGGGGATTCGACGAAGCCGCCCAAGCACTACCACGGCGTCTATTATAATGAGGCGAACGCGCTCGCCAAGATGGGCAAGTACGCGGAGGCTCTCGGTCTCTACCAGGAGAGTTACGATGCGGGAGACAGTCTCCTCGCGGGGCGGGTGCTCTACAACCGGGGCAACACGCTCATGAAGATGGGCAAGGCCTCGGAGGCCGTGGCTTCGTATGTGCAGGCCTTGAACTTCCTCGCGGACGATCCCGACGTGATACACAACCTCGAAGTGGCACTCAAGCGGATGAAAGAGGAGCAAAAGCGGAAACAGCAGCAGGACAAACAGGAGCAAGACCGGAAGCAACGCAGTGATGAACGCAAGAAAGGCGGGGAAGGGAAAAAGCAGCAGGACCAGCAAGGCAACAGCGAGCAGGAACAAAAACGCAACGGGGAGAAAAAGAACGAGAGCGGGCAAAAGAAGGGAGAAAAGAGGGAAGCGAAGAGCGATTCCACGTCCGCTTTCAATCCCTCCAAGCTGGACTCCACTCGAACCCCAAAGGGCGAGCCCAAGCCGGGGAAATTCGAGAAGCTCTCGCGCGAGGACGCCCTGAGGATTCTCCAGGCGCTGGCCGAGCAGGAACGCAACCTCCAGCGGGAGAAGAAGCGGGCCGCTTTCAAGAAGATCAGGAAATCGGGGAAGGACTGGTAATATGAGGAGATCGACGGCGATATCTTTGGCCGTGGCATTGATCGCAAGCCTCTTCGTCGGGCTGGCCGGCGCCGATGCCCTGGCCGACGTGAGCGTCTCGGCCAGCGTGGAGCCCTCGGTGGCGTCGGTCGGCGACCAGGTCACCCTCACCGTGACCGTGAACGGCAAGTTTCGGCGTACCTCCAAGCCGGAGCTTCCTCCGCTCGACGATTTCTACGTGTACGAGTCGGGTTCCTCCCAGAGCTTCAACTTCGTGAACGGGAGCTTCAGCGCCTCTCTCACTTTCACCTACCTCCTCGTGCCGCAGAAGGAAGGCACCTTCACGATCTCTCCCATCAAGTACCGCGTGGGCGACAAGGAGTACACGGCGGCCCCGGTGAAGCTGGAGGTCGTGAGCGGCGGGCAGGCACCGCCTCCGACAGCCTCCGGGCGGGAGGAAGAGCCCGAAGAGACGGTCGAGCCCGCTGGAAAACATCTCTTCGTCCGGGCGTCGGTCGACAGGGATACGGTCTACGTGAACCAACAGATCACGTGGACGCTTCGCTTCTACATGGACCCGAGAGTGAGGATGTTGAGGAGTCCCTCTTTCTCGCCGCCGGAAGCGCAGGGTTTCTGGGTGGAAGACCTGCCGCCCCAGCGCAACTATTCCCGGACGATCGACGGGAGGAGGTTCGCGGTGAGCGAGCTCAAGCGCGCCTACTTCGCCACCGCGCCCGGTGAATACACGATCGGGCCGGCCGAGGTCACCGTCACTCTCGACGACTTCGGTTTCTCTTCGTGGGACGATCTTTTCAACCGGCCCTTCGATTCGTTCGGCTTCGGAAAGCCGGTAAGGCTGAGGACGAAGGGCAGGAAGATCGTCGTCCTCCCGTTGCCGGAGAAAGGCAAGCCGGCCGGCTTCAGCGGCATCGTCGCCCACGACTTGAAGCTCAAGCTCGACCTGGACAAGCAGGTGGTGCAAGTGGGCGAGCCTATAAACCTGAAGCTCGAACTCGAAGGCGAGGGCAACATGAAGACGGCGGCCGCCCCCGAGCTGCCGGATCTCCCGGATTTCAAGGTGTACCAGTCGGGTTCCTCGTCGGATGTCTTCAAGAAGAACTACGTCGTCTCGGGGCGCAAGAAGTACGAATACGTCCTCGTGCCGAAGGCGGCGGGTCCCAAGACGTTGAAGTCGATAAGGCTCTCGTATTTCGATCCGGTGGAGGGAAGGTACGCGCTCGCCCGCACGCGTTCGGCAAGGCTGGACGTGAAGCCGGGGAGCGCGGAAGAGCAGCGCCGCGTGATAATAGCGGGCAGCGGAGACGAGATCGAAGTGCTCGGCCGTGACATTCGCTATATCCATCCCGTTCCTGCGGAGATCGGGATCGGGGACGGTGCGCTCTATGCGAACAAGCTCTACTTGTCCCTGCACGCCGTTCCTTTCCTCGCGGTCGTCTTTTGCTTGATCTCGGAGAGAAGAAAGAAGAGATGGCGCGAGGACATACCCAGGGCGAGGGCGGAGAGAGCATTGAGAGAGGCGGAAAAGAAGCTCTCCGCGGCCGGGAAGCTCGTCGCCAAGGGAGAAGTGGAACGAGGGTTGGGGCAAATCGCCGTCGCTATCGACAATTATTTCGCCGACAAGACGAACGTTTCGGCGGCGGGGCTCACTTTCGATGAGATAGAGAAGTATCTCCATGGCCACGGCGTGTCCGAAGATCGGGTGAGGGAGTTGAGATCGATACTCGATACGTGTGATGCAGCGAGGTACGCGGGATCCTCCCTGGACGATCGGGCTGCCGGCGAGACGGCGAAAAGGGCCGCTGAGGTTCTCAGGGATATAGAGAAGAGGTGCAGGAGATGAGAAGAGCGCGAGGATCATTCATCGCCGCCGCCCTGTGCTCTATCGTGCTGATTGCCGGAGTGGTAGGCCCGGCCGATGCGTCGGCAGGCTCGGCCTCGGCGTCCTTGAGCCCGGGCAAGGCGGCCGAAGTCTTCGCCGAGGCCAACGCGCGCTACGAAAAGGGCGATTACGAAGAGGCTATAAGACTCTACAACGAGCTCGTCGAAGGCGGCGTGAACGAGGCTGATCTCTATTACAACCTGGGCAACGCCTACTACAAGAACGGAGAGATAGGCAGGGCGGTTCTCTCTTATGAAAGAGCGAAGAGATTCGCGCCGCGGGACAAGGACTTGAAGAGCAATCTCGAGCTCCTGAACACCCTTCTCAGGGACAAGCAGTTCGTGCGCAGGAGAAACCGTTTCCTGGGAGCGCTTGTTTGGGCGTACAGGGATCTCAGCCTCGACGAAATCCTCGTCCTCTCGTCCGTTCTCTACCTGCTTCTCGCGGTGCTCCTCGCGGCGTTCATCTTCAGAAGCAGACCGGCGGTCCAGGCTGTGCAGCGTAGGATGTCGATGCTTTCGCCCGGGCGGCTTCTCGGGCTTTCGATGCGGCAGGATTTCATAGCGGCGATCGTCGTGGTCTCTCTCCTGTTCGCCGCCGCGGCAGGCATGTCGGCGAAGAAGATCGCGGAGGAAAGGAGCCGCACGCAGGCCGTGGTCGTAGCGAAGGAGGCGATGGTCTTCAGCGCTCCGTCGGAGGATTCAACCCTGCAGTTCCGTATCCACGAGGGAACGCGGGTGAAGTTGGAGGAAGAACCGCGAAACGGCTGGGTGCGAATCACCCTGCCCGGCGGACTGTCGGGATGGATACGTTCGAGCGCGGCGGAGAGGATCTAGCTTGCAAAGCACCGGGTGATCGCACGGCGATGAAGAGCGGTCCCGCGGACCCCGGCCTCTCTGTTTTCACTTCCAGTTGAATCGCAATTCCGTCCGGCCGATTCTTATCTTGTCCTTGTCCTTCAGGACCACTTCGCTCATGCGCTCGCCGTTCACCCATGTATTCGAAGATTCCTCGAGGGTACGTAGTACGTATCGGCCGTTCTCGTGCGTTATCCTCGCGTGATAGCGCGATACTTCCTCGTCCTTTATCTCGATGTTGTTGTCGTGCTCCCTGCCGATCGACATCGTTATGGGAAGGACGGGGACGACCTTGTCGATTCCGGGACCCTTTATGGTGAGGGTGGGCGTTCCGCTCTTGGGCGGAGACGATCTGTCGCGGTCGGAGGTTTCAGGGTCCGAATAGGATTCGTCGATGAGGGGGTCGGCCAGGTCGGCGAGTGGATCCTCCTCGATGTCGTCGAGCGGAGACGTCTCGAGTTCCTCGTCCAGGTCGAGAGTCTCTCCGGAGGAAACTCTCGCTCCGGTTCCCAGCGGATCCTCGTCGAGGATCCCTTCGAATGAATCCGTGTCGGGCGTGGGCGCCGCGTCGAGCGTGTCCCCGCCCGTATCATCGCCCGCAGGTTCGTTGTTTCCGTCCCTGAAAAAATCGAAAAGGATGTCCAGCTTCTCGAAGGCACCGAGTAGTTCATTCTTCTTCGATTGGTTTCGTTCCAGCTCGTCCTTGAGAGGAGCAATCTTGCGTTCCTTGGTCGCCTCGTCGAACTCGCCGACGCGGTGCCTGAACTCGATCTCGGCGATGCTGTCCCCGCCGATGCGGATCAGGTTGTCGAGGTCCTTGATCTCCGCCTTGAGTTGTTCCCTCGCCAGCTCGGCTTCCTCTTTCAAGGGATCTATCTTTTCTTTGATTTTCGCCAATTCCTTCTCGTAGTCGGATTTGACCTTGTTGTATATCTTTTCCTCGACGGTGCCCCTTTCTTCCTCGACTTTGCGCAACCTTTCTTCGAGTTTCTTACTCTTCCTTATGAGATCCTGGGACTCCTCGATCTTTTTTTCGACTTCCTTCCAGGATTTTTCGCTCGCCGTGCTTTTCACTTTGACTCCTTCGTTCGCTGTTTTTCGTTGATATACAGTGGTTTCCCAATTCGTTGTTGCGGTGACAGGTATTCATCCAAGAGCTTTGAGCATTCCAAGCGGGTGCGTAAACTATGCCAACAGCGCAAGGCTTCCTGGAAAATTGGAATAATTCTGGCAAGCAAAACTTTTTTATATACAGCGTCGGGCCGGAAAAGCTATCATGAATTGGAAGCATCGAGGGAATGCGATGACGGACAGGAGAGTGCAGGGGTTTCGGAGATGAAAGTCAGATCGGTATCTATCTCCCATATCGGCAAGGTGCGGGAAAAAAACGAGGATGCCTATTGCAGGTGCGAGCCCAGGAATCCGCGGGTCCGCAAGAGAAAAGGAATCCTTTTCATCGTGGCGGACGGGATGGGGGGACACAGCGGCGGCGAGATAGCCAGCAAGGTCGCCGTGGAGACGATAAAGGAGGCCTACTACGCCGATGAGAACGGTGATCCGGGAGAAGCCCTGGTCTCGGCCTTCGAAGAAGCGAACAAGAATATCCTGGAAAGGGCGCTTCAAGACGTTTCGCTTTTCGGCATGGGAACGACCTGCACGGCGATGGCCGTGGTCGGAGGCAAGGCCTATTTCGCCCACATAGGTGATTCGAGGGCGTACCTTCTCCGGAAAGGCGACCTGCAGCAGATAACCAAGGACCATTCGCTCGTCGGCGACATGGTGCGCTCGGGCATGATCTCGCAGGAGGACGCCAAGAATCATCCACAGAGGAACATAATAACGAAGTCCCTGGGCTCCGGCGAGAAAGCGAATCCGGACACTCCCTCTTCACCTCTCGATCTGGAAAAGGGAGATGTCTTTCTCTTGTGCTCGGACGGATTGACGGGGTTCGTGTCGGATGAAGAGATAAAAGAGATTCTCTGCGCCAACAAGCCGAAGGAAGCCTGCAAGATGTTGGTCGATCTCGCCAACGAGCGGGGAGGCAGGGACAATATAACCATTCAGATCATCACGGCAAAATGAAGATACTCCGCGCTCGAAACCCCTCACTCACATCTTGAAATTGAAGCCGATGTAGAACTTGTTTCCGCTGCCCAGGTGAAGGGCCGTGAACGCTCCTACGCGCTCCCTTATGTCCAGCTTGATTCCTCCCCTCAACTCGACGTCGGTCGAGGTGTCGGAAACGTTTCGCCCAGCCACGTCTATGGACGTGTTTATTATGAGGACGTAGAGTCCCCCGTAGGGGGTCAGAACCGAACCGCCGGAGAGTTGCAGGGGTCTGCTCACAAGGGTTCCCAACGGGATCGTGATGGTCGTGATGCTGCTGCCCGTCGTGAATCCGAGGCCCGCGTTCAACGACCAGTCGAAAGGAAGCTTCACGTTCGCGGGAATGATCGCGTATTTCACGTCGCCGGCCGCGCCCGCGAACCAGTCGCTGTGAATCCGATCGAAAACCACTTCGAGGCCGAGGTCCATGTCGCGGACGATGTTGAACCTGGCGAAACCTCCGGTGCGGAAGAGGTTGTCTCCGACCGCGATATAGGGCCCCGCGGCGGGCTGGTTTTCCTGCACCACCGGTGCGCCGGGGTACTCGTAGTAGACCTGGGCCGGTGCGCTCACGAAAGAGAAGGCGAGCACCGCCAGAGCCGTCAGGCACAGGATGAAGAGAGAAGGCCGGAGAAAAGAATCGTGTTCCAACGTCATGGTTTTTCCGGATTTCAGCATGCCGTACTCCTTTCTGCCTCAATGCCGGTGAAAGGCTGCAGGATCAGTCCGGCAATATATAGCAGTACGGCTGCATGCTTACAAGCAGAAATTGGCTTCCCGGTCTTGGGCGGTCCACGGAGAAGAGGGGCGTTTGGGCCGATTGCCGAGCACGGGGACGATCGGGGTCCCGAAGGCGCGAAGAAACGCGGAACTTGACACGTGGCATGACTTTATGCATAATCACGTCTTTACGGTCGTCTCTTTTCGGGTTCGCATACAAACAGAGGTGTAATCATGAGACTAGTGAAGAGATTTTCCACGGGTCTGCTGCTTGTCTTCATCGGCATCGCTCTCGTCCTGGCGGCATGCGGTAAGAAGAAGGAAGCCGCGGAGCGGAAGCCGGGAGGCAAGAAAGCGTCGGCCAGGCTGGACAAGACCCTCAAACCGGAGGGTGGAATAAGGGAAATGATAGAAGGTGCGGGCTACCGGCTCGTCAGCTACAAGAAGTTCCCGTCCGAGGAACCCGGCGTGAAGGGAAGAGTGGCGGTCTACAGGGACGATGACAAGGCGGGGGGCGTTCTGTACATAAGGAGGACGGGCGATTTCGTGTCCGAAGGATGGCACTGGTTCTTCTCGGATCTGGTCCCGGACAGCGTGTCTCGAGTCGAGATAAACGAGGACGGGCTCTGGGACGTAGAGATGTATTTCAAGGGTGGAACCAAGAAGCGGTTCATCCAGGACGATTCCTTCACGTTCATGGCCGGAGCGAGGAAAGATTGGCTGGCCTTGAACGGCTCTTCCTCGACACCGGTGAGCAGGGATAACGCTCTGTGGAAATGTTTCGACGGAGACTCCACGACCGTTTGGAGAGCTCCTCTCGAAGACGAAGCAGGAGCTTTCATAGAACTGTTTGCTCCCTTCGGCGTCGATGAGGGCATCCTCAGCGTGACGACCGCCGATAACGAGCAACCCAAGCAGTGCGAAATCTACGCGGGGTCGACCAAGATCGATGATTTCAAACTCAAGGCCAAGGCGGGCAAGCAGCTCGTACGCCTGTCGGGCAAGATAAAAGGGGCGAAGAACGTAAGGATCGTTTTCAAATCGGCGCACGGTAAGAGCAGGTTCGTGTCCGTGGCGGAATTATCGCTCAAGTAACAGGCTCGATGCGCTGGGTTGCTCGAGGGGTTTCTTGGGAGATATCTCTTCGAGCACTTCGAGAAAGGCGGATACGATCTTGGGATCCAGCTTGGTTCCCGCGACCCTCTTCAATTCCTTTATCGCTTCTGCTTGCGATCTCCCTTTGCGGTAGGGTCGATCGGACGTTATCGCGTCGTACGTATCCGCCACCGCCACTATCCTGCTCATGAGCGGTATCTCCTCGCCGGCCAATCCGTCCGGGTATCCCGAGCCGTCGAATGCCTCGTGGTGATGTAGGATCAGGGGCACGATGGGGTGCATCTCGCCCAGCGACTTTATCATGGATACGCCCAACTGGGGGTGTTCCCTCACCCTCTCCATCTCTTCCGAGGTGAGCTTGCCCGGGCGGAGGAGCAGCTTGTCCGGCAGGCCGATCTTTCCGATGTCGTGCAATACGGCCGCGAGGTAGAGCTGGTGCTTGTCCTTCGTGTTCAACCCCAGTTTCTCCGCGATGAGCAGCGAGAAACGACTGACCCGGGTCGAATGGCCGCTCGTATACTTGTCCTTGGCCTGCATGGTCCGGATGAGAGTCTCCACAGTGTTGTAGAAGAGGTTCCTCAGGTTTTCGTAGAGCCTCGCGTTGTCCACTGCGGTGGCGGCCTTGCTGGCCAGCGCGTTGAGCAGGTTGAGGTCGGAAGAAGTGAAGGGCTTCTTCTCGTCCCTTGAATCCAGGTAGACGAGGCCCAGCACTTTTTCCCGCGAGACGAGAGGGGCGCATATCGAGCTGGTTATCTTCCTGCCGCCGTTCGGCGGATGCCCCCTGGATATCTCCCTTATCATGGCGCTGCCGACCAGGAGGGATTCGCCTTTCTTGATCGTCTTGTCCATGACGGTGCGGCTCACCACGATCTCGGCGCTGTCGTCCAGCTTGTAAGGCGCCTTTCTCACGTGCAGCATGAGCAAGCCGGTTTCCGGGTTCAAGAGGAACACGTAGCCCCGCGGGGCCTCCATCACCTCGGTGACGAGATTGACGAAATTGTCCAGGAGTTCGTTGAGATCCTCGATGTCGCGCAACACCCAGTCCGCGCGATAGAGGCTTTGCAACGCCGTCTTGGATTCCATCAGATCGACCCGTTCGCAATTGTCGACGATGAATTCTATCGCGCCGTCGTCGTCCGACTGCGTGACTCGAAGAGTCTTGTCGTTCGCCATGGGTCTGTCGATCGTGACGGTGGCGTACAGGGGGATGCTCGCTTCGTAGGGAATGCTCTGGGTGGCTTCGACCGAGATGTTCACGTTCGCGATCGCGAATTCGTCTCCCGGGCTGAGCTTCTCCCGCTCGATGCGCCTCCCGTTGAGAAAGGTCCCGTTCGTGCTCTGGAGGTCCTTGAGGTAATAATTGCCGCCCTCGCTCAGGATGACGGCATGGAAGCGCGATATGGCCGGGCTCTCCAGACGCAACCTGTTGTCCCTGTCCCTCCCGATGGTGAGAGGGAGCTGGTCGTCGTCCAGGGATACGGTTTCTCCCTTTCGGGAACCTGTGATGATTCTCAGGTGAAGCATCGATTCTCAGTGTCGGGTTGTTATAAATTTCAAATTCATAGTCGGTTAGCTCTTAGCAAGAATCAGGGCAAAGAACCGCTGCATGATGCCGTTAATCATCGAAAAAGTCAAGAAGCTCTAAGTATATTGCTTTTCAGACGGTTCCGGAAATGGGTGGTGATGCGGGGCCTCACGACGTCGGATTCTTCGCCCGGAGAACCGGGGGAATAAGAGCCTGTAGATCGGAGTAACGGACGTTTTGGCAAGAAGTTATTCTTTTTCCACCTCGAATCGAAATCTTTCTTGACAGCACAATATCTAGTATGTGATATTCTCATTCACCCCAAAATGTAGTATCTTGATAATGCAGCCCGGTCCCGGCATCCTTCGATTTGGGGGTAATGCAAAATGAGAGAGTGAAGAGACGAAGCAGGAGTCAACCCTCTGATAGAAGGAGAGAGGATGGATACATACACGAGCCCCACGAAAGTCGATCTCAGTCCCAACGCCATGAAGGTCCT
This sequence comes from uncultured bacterium, assembly GCA_964464035.1. Lineage (GTDB taxonomy): Bacteria > Krumholzibacteriota > Krumholzibacteriia > WVZY01 > WVZY01 > CAYXEN01. The sequence continues at coordinate 23,099 of CAYXEN010000011.1, forward strand.
GGAAAAACGTTACCTTCGCAAGGACATCAACGGGAAGGTCATAGAGACTCCCGAGGAGATGTTCAGGCGCGTCGCGAAGAACATCTCCAACGCGGAGCTCATCTACAACCCGGACGAGGAGAACAGGAAGCAATGGGAACGGAAGTTCTACAACCTGATGGCCGGCCTGGAGTTCCTGCCCAATTCCCCTACGCTGATGAACGCCGGCGCCGAACTTCAACAGCTCTCCGCTTGCTTCGTACTCCCCGTCGAGGACTCGATGGATTCGATTTTCGAGGCGATCAAGAATACGGCCATGATTCACAAGAGCGGCGGCGGAACCGGGTTCTCCTTCTCCCGGGTGCGCCCCAAGAACGACGTGGTCAAGAGCACCAAGGGCATCTCCAGCGGTCCGATATCTTTCATGACTGTCTTCGACGCGGCCACCGAGACGGTCAAGCAGGGCGGGACGAGACGGGGCGCCAACATGGCGATCCTCAGGGTTGACCACCCCGACATCATCGATTTCATAACCGCCAAGCAGAACAACGATCGACTCAACAATTTCAACATCTCGGTGGCGGTCACGGAGAAATTCATGCAGGCGGTCATCGAGGACAAGGACTACGAGCTCATAAACCCGCACTCGAAGATGGTGGTGGACAAGGTCTCCGCGCGAAAGGTCTTCGACATGATCGTGGAGGGCGCATGGCGCAACGGCGAGCCGGGCATAGTATTCATCGACAGGATAAATCAGGACAATCCCACTCCCCTGGTGGGCGAGATCGAGAGCACCAACCCCTGCGGCGAGCAACCGCTTCTCCCCTTCGAATCCTGCAACCTGGGTTCGGTGAACCTCGCAAAGGCCGTGAAGCAGGAAAACGGAAGGAACGTGATCGACTTCGAGGCTCTCTCCAGGATCGTCACGGTCGCGGTGAGGTTCCTCGACAACGTGATCGACATGAACCGCTATCCCTTGCCCAGGATAGAGGAGATGACGAAGAGCAACCGCAAGATCGGGCTGGGAGTGATGGGTTTCGCAGACCTGTTGGTGAAACTGGAGATTCCCTACGACAGCGATGAAGCGATCGAGGTCGCCGAGGAAGTGATGGGTTTCATAAACAAGGAATCGAAGAGGGTGTCGCGCGAGTTGGCGGCGGAGCGCGGGCCTTTCCCGAATTTTCCCGGGAGCAAGTACGACATCGAGGGAGAGCCGCCGCTGAGGAACGCGACAACGACGACGATCGCCCCGACCGGAACGATAAGCATAATAGCCGGCGCCTCGAGCGGCGTGGAGCCCTACTTCGCTATTGCGTACATCAGGAACGTCATGGACGACGACGAGCTCGTCGAGGTCAACAGGATCTTCGAAGACGTAGCCAGGCGGGAGGACTTCTACAGCGAGGATCTCATGCGGCGGATCGCCAAGGAAGGCACGCTCAAGAACGTCGAGAGCGTCCCCGAGAGATGGAGAAAGGTCTTCCGCACTTCGCACGACATCGATCCCGAGGCGCACATAAGGATCCAGGCGGCGTTCCAGAAGTACACGGACAACGCGGTGAGCAAGACCGTGAACTTCCCCCAAGACGCGACCACCGCGGACGTGGAGAAGGCGTACCTGCTCGCGTACGAACTCGGATGCAAGGGGGTAACGATATACAGGTACGGCAGCCGGGAGGCGCAGGTCCTCAACATAGGCAAGGTCAACCGCTCGAACGAAAAATCCGTACTGAGCCCGCGCAAGCGGCCGGAGACCGTGAGCGGAACCACGCGCAAGATGATGACCGGTTGCGGCAATCTCTACGTGACGATCAACGAGGACGACGAGGGACTCTTCGAGCTGTTCGCGCAGATAGGCAAGGCGGGCGGTTGCGCTGCTTCCCAGACCGAGGCGATCGGCCGCCTGATATCGCTGGCGCTGAGGGCGGGCATCGACGCCAAGTCCATAATCAAGCAATTGCGCGGCGTGCGTTGTCCGTCGCCGGCATGGGACAACGGCGCGATGGTTCTCTCGTGCGCGGATGCGATAAGCAAGGCTTTCGAACGCTACCTGAAGGAAAAGAAATCCTACGACAAGGAAGCTCTTTCTTTCGAGGAGGAGTCTTTCGTCAACAGGCTTGCGGGGCTTTGCCCGGAGTGCGGCAACACGCTCGAGTACGAAAGCGGGTGCGTTCTCTGCCGCATGTGCGGATACTCGAAGTGCGGCTAGATGCAGGCGGGCGGGGGAACCTCAGACGAGCGTGCAACCGGCGAGCAACCCGCCCCAGGCGTGCTCGAGGAGAAGGGCCAGGATGATTGCACTCAGGACGAGTACGAGACCCATCCACCCGTAATGCCTCGATCCATCTCCGGGATCGGCGATTCCCACGTGATAGAAGCGCGAGAGCGAGAACCGGGCGAGGGGAACGATCATCAATCCTTCCGCCAGGATGAAAGCCCACACCCACGGCGGTACGCCGAGCAGGGCGAGGTGGAAGATGTTGTCGCCGTGCCGGAGCAGGAAGGCGAAGGCATATGCGCTCGTCATCACGCTCGTCGATCCCACCACCAGGCCGCCGAGACCGGCCGTGGCGAGTGAAGCGCCGGCGAAGATCGCCGCCATCTCGATGATGAAGAGCGGCCGGAACTCGCGCATGCCGCCCACGCTCAGCCATCCTTTCACGTCCGCCATGTAGCTCGTCGCAAACGGGAGGCTCTGTGCCGCCCGGTGAGGCAGGAAGACGGTCAGGATGGCGGTGAATACGAATGTGGTGGCGGCCCAACGTGCGAGCACCCCGAGGGCGGCCCGGGGGCGGTTAGCCTTCGCGGCCCCGGCGAAGAAAGGGAACACGACGAGGGCGTTGAGGACGGGAGCAAGGAGTCCGACCTTGAACATCGCGGCAAGGACGATACTCAAGGCGCTCGCCGCCACTATGAGGCCGCCTTGCCCGCCGGGCGGACCCGGATGCTTTGCGCGCCCCGCCCGGTCGCTGCGTTCATTTGCACGGTGATTCTTCTTCATGTGGATCCTGGTACGGGTGAACCGGTTCGATTGCAACCCGTAATTCCATCATTTATAATCGATGTGGCGGCGCAGTTCCAAGGATTATTTGAACTCCCGAGGCTCCGCCGAAGCGGGCTTTTTCGCTGGCGGAGGCGCTTTGCGGATGTTATTTTGGAGTTCACCTCGCCGAACCTCACGAAAGGGCGGGATTGAGTGATGAAAGTGATCCTTGCCGAGTACGCCGGATACTGCTACGGAGTCGAAAGGGCTTTCAACATAGTCGAGGACGCGGCAACCGGGAAGAACAAGCCCATAACAACGCTCGGCCCCCTCATTCACAACAAGCAGGCGATAGACGCCCTGAACAGGGAGTACGC
>CAYXEN010000011.1:26537-58167 GCA_964464035.1 uncultured bacterium
TCGGCCCCCTCATTCACAACAAGCAGGCGATAGACGCCCTGAACAGGGAGTACGCCGTCTCCAACGCCGATTCGCTGGACGAGATCGAGAAAGGCGCCGTCGTGATCCGCACGCACGGTGTTCCCCCCGAAATCACCGAACAGGCCAGGGAAAAGGGCCTGGAGATCCTCGATGCCACCTGCCCGTTCGTCAGGGCCGCTCAGAAGATGGCCTCCAAGCTCGTCAAGGACGGATACACCTTGGTGATCCTCGGCGAGAAGAATCATCCCGAAGTGATCGGCGTCGCCGCCCACGCCGGCGGAAATACGATAGTGGTCGAAGAGCCCGAGGAGATCGAGGAATACCTGCCGCTCACCCGCGTGGGCATCATCGTCCAGACGACCCAGCAGATCGAGAAACTGGAGAAGCTGGTGAGCCTGATTCTCCCCAAGTGCAAGGAGATGGAGATCCACAACACGATCTGCTACGCGACGAGCGACAGGCAGGGAGCGGCCCGGGATCTCGCCGGAAAAGTGGACGTGATGGTCGTGGTAGGCGGCAGGCACAGCGGCAACACGCGGAGGCTCGTGGAGGTCTGTCGCTCGGAGGGTGTTCCCGTGATTCACGTGGAGACGGCCGACGAGTTGTCGCCCGGCGATTTCGAAGGCATGGAGACGGCGGGCGTGACGGCCGGCGCTTCCACGCCCGACTTCATCATCGAGGCCGTCGTCGAGAGGCTCCATAGCTTCTGATCATCCGGCCGGACTCCTTACTCGTCGATGGACTCCATGGTTGCCTCCATCTCGGCCTTCTCTTTGAGGAGGTGCGACTTGGGAGTGTGCGAGGCGATCATGTCCCATGGAAGGATCTCTTCCTCCCGGCGCCTGCGCAAGGCGTAGAAATCGGGGTCCAATCCCGTATCGGCGAACACTTCTTCCCACGCCCGCATCCGGAAGCATTCACTCCAGGCGTCCATCCTCATCCCGCGCTCACGCGCCTTTACGAGAGCGCGGGAGAGGCGCCGGTCCCCCCTGGAGAAGACAGCCTCCAGGTAACTCTCGTCGACGTCGTGGAACTTGAACCTCAGAGACGAAGATCGCTTGCGCGAGAGGATGAATGCCTGCTTGCGCCTGAGTTCCTCCCTCGAATCCATGTGTTCCCACTGCAACGGCGTGTGGGGTTTGGGCACGTGGGAGGATACCGCTACGTTTATCGCCGCTCTCCTGCCCGCGATCTTCTTGCGCAGGCGGCTGGCCTCGTCCGAGATTTCCGCTATGGCGGCGAGGTCGCTCTCCCTCTCGCCGGGAAGTCCGATTAGAAAGTAGAACTTGAGCAGACGATAACCCGCCCGGTAGGCGGCCTCACAGGCGGCGAGGAGATCGCGGTTGCTGATGGGTTTCTTTATGAGCGCCCGTAGCCTGTCGCTGCCCACCTCCGGGGCGATCGTGATCCCCGCCTTGCGCACCGCGCTCGTCAGGGAAGGCAGTTCCGCCAACCCGCCTCCCACGCGAAGGGACGGGAGGGATACGCTTACGCGCCTCGGGGAGAAAGCTTCGTTCACGGCGGCCATGAGCCGCTCCACGTGGGGATAATCCGCGCTGGAGAGGCTCGCCAGATTTATTTCGTCGTACCCCGTCCTCCAGTAGGTCTCTTCACATATCTCGAGTATCCTCTCGGGCGATCTGATCTTGAGGGGACGGTATCTCTGCACCGCCTGGCAGAACCTGCAGTGGTTGGGACAACCGCGCATGATCTCCACGTTCATCCGGTCGTGTATCACCTCGACGTTCGGCATGACGGGACTCAGCGGCACGGGGGCGTGCTCCAGGTCACTCACCGTCGCCTTCTTCACCCGGCGGGGCGCAGGTGCCTTCGGCGTGATCGCGGTTATGACGCCGTCGTTCCCGTAGGAGATATCGTATAGGCAGGGAACGTAGACGCCGGGGATCTCCGCGAGGGACCGGTGGAGGGAACTACGATCACGATCCGATCGTTTCCACGCGATTATCCGGTCCATCATCACGTGGATCGTCTCCTCCGCGTCTCCGACGAGCACGGCGTCCAGAAAGGGGGCGAGGGGTTCGCAGGCCACGCTTATCGATCCTCCTGCGATGACTACGGGATCACCGCCGGTCCGCTGCGAAGTTTCGAGGGGTATTCTCCCAAGCTCGAGCATGTTGAGAACGTTCGTGTAGCAGAGTTCGTATTGCAGCGAGAATCCGACGACGTCGAACTCATCGAGAGGAGTGAAGGTTTCGAGCGAATAGAGCGGCAGACTGCGAGCGCGAAGGATCTCCTCCATGTCCACCCAGGGAGCGAACACGCGCTCGGCTGCCACGTCCTTCCGCCCGTTGAGCATGTGATAGATTATCTTTATTCCCAGGTGCGACATTCCGACCGCGTAAGTGTCCGGAAACGCGACGGCCACTTTGAGATCGACGTCGGCATGATTCTTCACGATCGCGTTGCGCTCACCTCCCGCGTACTGTCCCGGTTTGCGGACCAGCGGGAGGATCTCGTCGAGGATCGTCTGCTTGAGGCTCTTCATATCGGATCGGGCCTTTCAGGTTATTCTCGTCGCGGGGATTCGGCTCCGGCCATCGATCGCGCCTTGTCGATCGCCGGTCCCGACATGTTTCGCTGGCTGTAGCAATAGAGGCAGGCGCCCCCTTGCGGAAAACAGTTCTTCACTCCCGGCGAGTATCCTATGTCCCTGCTGAAAGTACACGTGCAAGTCTTGCGCTGCCTGCCCGTATCGTTGTGGAGGACCTCCGTCACCCGCCACTCCGCGCCGTTTCTTGCAAGCAGGCGGTTGATCATCGCTCCGTCGATGCATCCTCGGGTGTCGGCGCCGACGAAACGCTGCGGGTTGCAGCAAACGTCGAGTCTCATCCCGAGGTTGCAGCAAGTCTCTTTCATGCTCTCGATCATGTCGTCGATCTCGTCCTCGTGCGGGAAGTCCGGTGTCAAGTTCAATGCCTCGAGTCTCTTCGGAACGTGGCGGTAAGAGTAGTCGACCTCCGAGGTCTTGACGCGCTTGACCCCGAGCCTGGCGAAGCCGCGGGCCAAGCGTTCGAACAAGGCAGGGTCGAAGTTGTCCGCTCGGGCGCCGCCCCCGACCCTTATCAGCGGATCGTAGCGAAGGATCACAGCCTCGGGATCGATCAATCCGGAGGCGACGAGTTCCTCCATGGCCGCGAGCACCTCCTCAGCCGCCGGGATCCCGGGTTCGAGCACCGAGCCCCCCAAGCCGGTGACCGTCAGGTTCAGGACGACTGCGATTCCCATTGCGTCGCGGTATTCCCGGACGACCCGGCGGAGGGCGGGCACGGTTGATATATTGCCCGGGTGCTTGGTCCATAGCACCACCGCGCCGAAGTCACGCGGCGACAGCCGGCGGGGGGCGCTCCAGCGGGAAAGCCTGGCCGGAGCTTCACCGGAAAGTATACCGGCCAGCAGCTCGGGAGAGCACCTCACCATGTCCCTGGTTCGGGACGCCGATATGACGATCTTCTCGATCATTTTTCTTTTGCCTTTCCCGGGGAGCACGGACGTAATATAATATCAAACTTTCCGCGCGGGAACGACGAAATCCCCCTCGCCGGCGTTCGTACGATTCAACGGATGGAAGGAAAGATGCCTGAACTCCCGGAAGTCGAGACCATCTCGCGGGGCCTCGCCGCGGTCCTCGAGTCGCGAACCGTCGAACGCGCCTTCTTCAAGCGCCCCGACATCATGAGGAAGGGAAGCATCAAGCGCCCGGGGCTCTCCGGCTGCCGCATCGACACCGTGGAGCGCACCGGCAAGAACGTGGTCATAAGGTTCGACAATTCCTTTTCCATGGTGGTGAATCTCGGCATGTCGGGAAGGCTGGTCGTACGCAGGCGGGGCGAAGCGTACGAGGAAATGAAGAGAAAGCACGTCCATGCCGGCCTCGTCTTCCCGGACGGCATGGAGCTGGTTTTCTACGATCCAAGGCGTTTCGGCTCCATATTGATCACGCGATCGCGGGACATCCGCCGCGTACTCGGTATCGCCGAAGACCCGTTCCAGATGAAACCGCGCGAGATGCAGGAGAGGCTCGAGGGGCGGAGCGCATCCATTAAAGCCCTGCTTCTCGATCAAAAGATCATATCCGGCCTGGGAAACATCTACGCCGATGAAACCCTCTTCGATGCGCGGATCCATCCCCTCACCCCGGGAGGAACCGTCGCAACGCAAGCCCGCGCCATACTCTCCTCGGCGCGAAAGATCCTCAAGAAAGCGATCGCGCACGGAGGCACGACTTTTCGGGACTACCGGACGCACGATGGGGAAAGGGGATCGTTCCAGAACCATCTCGCGGTATACGGCAGGACGGGGGAAGAGTGCAAGAGGTGCGCGGCCGGGATAGAGAGAATCCTCGTGGCCGGGCGAAGCACGCACTTCTGCCCGCGATGCCAGGAACTCACCAAGCGTAGACCTGCCTCTTTACGCTCGGGGAACGAAAGGCGCCGGTAGCGCCCCCTCCGTGATCTTCTCCTTCGAACTTCGAGGCGGTAAGCTCATCTCTTCTCGGCCAGGGCGATGCGCGGATCGCTCGCGTCCCTTATGCCTTCACCGAGCAGGTTGTAAGCGGTGACCGTTATGAAGATGGCCAGCCCGGGGAAGGTGGCGAGCCACCAGGCGACCTCGATGAACTGCTTGGCGAGCGAGAGAATGCCCCCCCAACTGGCCGTGGGAGGCTGGATGCCGAGCCCGAGGAAGCTCAAAGCTGCTTCTATCAGAATAGCGTTCGCCACGCCGAAAGTGGCCGATACGAGAACCGGGGCGAGGGAATTGGGCAGGATGTGCCTGAAGATGATCTTGCGGTCCTGGACGCCCAGCGCTTTGGCCGCCTCGGCGAATTCCTGGCTTTTCAAGCGGATGAATTCGCCCCGCGTGTAACGCGCGATGCTCGTCCAGCGCGTTATTCCGATCACGATCATGATGTTGTAGATGCTGGGCGGCAGAAACGCGATCACGGCGAGAATGAGAAAGAAGAAGGGGAAACACATCACGACCTCGATTATCCTCGAGATCGCGAGGTCGACCGTCCCTCCGTAGTAACCGGCCATGGCCCCCGCGAGAACGCCGATCACGACGGCGATGGCCACCGCCACGAATCCGACCTTCAACGATATGCCCGCTCCATGGATCATTCTGCTCGCCACGTCTCGGCCGAGATCGTCGGTGCCCATCCAATGCTTGTGGCTGGGAGGGAGGAGCTTCTCGTTGAGGTTGATCTCGAATGGAGAGTACGGAATGATCGGCATGAGCAGCGCGACCGATTTGTCATACTTGAGGATGCTGTAGTCGAGCTGCTTGATCTCCGGATGCTTTATGATCCATTTGAAAGGGGAAAGGTCGGTGACGGCGGGGAAGTACCACTTGTCCTCCCATCTCATGATGATGGGCTTGTTATTGGCGATGACGGGCGCAAGGTAGGATGCCAGGAACAGGACCAGGATGATGTAGAGCCCGGCCATGGCGAAGTGATCCTTCTTCAGTCTCCCCCAGACGATCTTCTGGAAGCTGGGGCTCTTGGGCGAACGAAGCTTGCTGAGCTCCTTTCTCCTGGTTCTGGATCCTATTCTGTCTATTACCGCATGCATGGCATCCAATCGGATGAAGTCTCAGGTTATCTGTAGGTTATCCTGGGATCGGCCCAGGCGTACAGGATGTCCGCAATGAGCGTGCTCAAGAGCACGAGTACGGCGCTGATGAAACTCAGTCCCATGACGGTCGGGTAGTCGCGGGACAACACGGCGTCGAAAAACAGCGCACCTATCCCCGGCCAGCTGAAGATGTATTCGAGAATCACGCTTCCGCTGATCAGCGTGGGGAGCAGTATGCCGAGAAGGGTGAGCATGGGGATGAGCGTATTCTTGAATACGTGCTTGTAGACTATGTTCTTTTCATCCAGACCCTTCGCCCACGCCGTCCTTATGTAGTCCTGGCGTATGACCTCGAGCGTCGATCCTCTGACGAATCGCGAGAGAAAGGCGAGGGATCCATACGTGAGGCAGAACGTGGGGAGGATCATGTGGAGGATGCGATCGCCGATCCTCGCGAAGAACCCGACGTCGCCGGCATGCATCGACTCCATGCCGTAGAAAGGCAGGATCTTCAATTTGACGCCGAAGAGAATTATGAGAAGCAGCGCAACCCAGAATTCCGGGAGGGAGTAGAGCATGTAGAGGACCGTTCCGTTTATCTTGTCGAAGAGCGAATACTGGCGGATCGCCGAGTAGAGGCCGAGCGGTATGGACAACAACAAGGCTATGATGAGCGAAGTTATGTTGAGAAGCAACGTGGCCGGAAGGCGTTCCAGGATCTTGCGTATCACCGGCCTGTGATCGAGGAAAGACTCGCCGAAATCCAACGTAACCAACCTGCCAAGCCATATTAAGTATCTGACATGAATGGGCTTGTCCAGCCCGTAGAGCCTTTGCATCTCATGGTAGGCCTCGGGAGATATGCGCGAACTCATCACCCCGCCGTTGACGATCTTCACGGGATCCCCGGGAGCCAGGGAAATGATGAAGAAGGTGACGAGGGTTATGCCCAGCAGTGTAGGAACGAGATAAACGAGTCGTCGGAGGATGTAAGTCAGCATGGCAATTATCGGCTCAGCGGTCCGCTCTCGCTACTTTTCCCTCGATGTACCAGTATGCGGAGCCGGGATAGAAATTGAACGGTCCATCGGGCGATATGACCACGTTCTTTATCCTCCGGCTGATCGGGCGTTTCTCCGGAACCGTGTTGACGAAAGTGTATGGTTGATCCTCGTGCAGAAGTCTGTGCACTTTGTGATAGATCTCGGCTCTCTTCTGCTGGTCGAATTCGATCCTCCCGATTTCGAGAAGGCTGTCGACCTGCGGATTGCTGTAGAAACCGTGATTCAGCCCGACCGGCGGAACCTGGCTCGAGTGGAAAGTGTCGAACAGGTCCGGGTCGAGGTCGAGACGCCACGCGAGCGCGCAGGCGTCGAATTCACCTTTGTTGACCTTGTCGAAAAAGGTGGCTCCCTCGAGCATTCGAATCTTGACGACTATGCCGGCTTTCGCGCACTCCTCTTGAAGCATCTGCGCGTATTGCTTGCCGACGGCGCCGCCGCTCGGTATGAGGAACTCGAATTCGAACTTGATCCCGTCCTTGTCTCTTATCCCGTCACCGTCGTGATCGGTCCAGCCGGCCTCGTCGAGGCGCTTCCTGGCGTCTTCCGGATCGAAAGGCCAGGGCTTCACGGTCTTGTCGTATGCCCAGGAATTGATATAGAAAGGCCCGCTTATCAGCTTGGCGTATCCGGAGTAGAGCTTGGCGTTGATGCTCTCCCGGTCGAACAGCTCCGTCATCGCCTGCCTGACCAGCTTGTCCTTGAACCAGACCGAGCGACAGTTCCAACCGATATAGTTGAAGCTGGGGACGTAGTAGAGGTATTTCTTGAAACGGCTCAGAAAGTCGGAGTCGTTGGTTTGCTTTTCCCATTGTATCTGGGTCAGGCGCATCTCGTCCAGTTCACCGGCTTTGAGAGCGTTGAGCGCCACGGATGCGTCGGGAATGATCTTGAAGACGATACGGTCGAGGTAAGGAGGCTTGGGCTTGTAATCATCGTTTCGCACGAGGCTTATATATTGCGACGTCTTCCATTCCTCGAACTTGAAGGGCCCGCTTCCCACCGGTTTCCTGTTGGCCGGATTGGTGAGAAAGTCCCCTTTTCCGTAGATGTGTTCAGGGATCGGAGCGAGTTGCGTCAAGGCGTGCAATGAAGGAGCATAGGGCTCCTTCCATACGAAAATTACTGTCTTGTCGTCCACTACTTCGACGTGATCCAGCTTGTTGAAGTACGCCTCCTTGTTCAAGGCGGGAATCGAGGGATCCCGTATCTTGTCCATCGTGAACTTCACGTCTTTTGCGGTTATGGGTTCGCCGTCGTGCCAATGGATGTCGTCCCGCAAGGTCACCGTGATGCGCAAGTGATCTTCGCTTATCTTGTACTCCTTCGCCAGAACGGGGACTATATTCAGGTTCTCATCGTAGTCGAGGAGGTTGTCATAGAGGAGGCGCAGGACGTAATTCTCGTAGAGTGTGGTGTAGAGAACCCAATTCAACGTTATGCAATCGGCTTCGAGGTGCCTGATGACGGTGCCGCCGGCGCGTGGATTCGTACTTTTCGAAGTGACTGGTTGGCGCTCCTGCTTGTTGCCGCCGCACCCCGGCACCAAGAGAAGCGCCGATATGATCATGATTCTGAAAAACCGCATGAAAAGCCTCCTGCTCGCTTGCCCCCTCCGAAATGAAACCGGCTGGATCGGGTGAGATCTTGCTCACATTCACCTTTGTATAAGAAGAGGGAGATTTTGTAAAGACAAAAGCATAAGGCTTGCCAACCTTTCTTGTTTCACCCGCCACAAGATGCGCCTTGCTCTAATTCATTCCATGCTAGATGATTAGGGTGGATTTATTGATTGTTGAGTCCATGCCTGTTCGCTTATCATCGGCTGATCGCGGTGCGAACGGCTGTTTTCGTGGAATATTTTCAAGGGTCGGTTGGTGGAGCTGATGACCAGATCGAATTTGCTTTTCTTATCATCGGCCGTGCTGGTGCTTGCGGTATCCCTGGGAAGCCTTTTCATCGGCGGGCGCCCCGCGGGCGACGGGGTCTCGTACGACGGGAGTCCCATGAACCGGTTGCTGGCATCCATATCCGGTGACAGCATCGCCGCCACGACGCGGCTCCTGAGCCGAAGGTTTACGAGAAGGATGGCATCCGAGGGAGCCGCTGAGACGGTGAGGGTGATTTCCGAAAAGCTGCGCGGCTATGGATGGAGAGTCGAGCGCCAGGAGTTCGAGATCGACGACGGAGGTGAGACGCCGATCACCCTGGTGAACGTTATCGCCGATCCCATCGGGTCGATGCGTGAAGACAGCGTCCTGGTGGTATGTGCGCACTACGACAGCAGGGGGAAGTCGAACGGCGACGTCGCCCCGGGCGCCGATGACAACGCCAGCGGAACGGCCGTAGTGATGGAACTCGCCAGGGTTTTCGGGGAGCTCAGCCCCGCCGAAAGACCTGCCCGGCTCGAGTTGGTCTTTTTCGGCGGGGAAGAGGATTCCTTGCTCGGTTCCTCGGGCTACGTGAAAAGTTTCCTGCGGCAAGGAAGGAGACTCATTGGGGCGTTGAACGTGGATATGGTGGGTTACGATCGGGAAGGGCCCGGGGATTTCGTCGTTTTCTCGAACGAGCGTTCTCTCGCGATCGCGGAGGAGTTCGTCTCGTGCTCGGGCTTCGTAGGTCTCAGGTGCGATACGAACCTGACTGACACGGCCAACAGCGACCAAGCTTCTTTCTGGCAAGCCGGCCTCAGGGCCGTCGGTGTATGGGAGGGGTTCGATCACAATCCCTTCTTCCACACTCCTCTCGACACTCCTGACAAGTTGTCTCCCGCTTTCATGGAGAAAGTGGCCCGCGTGGTTGCCTGCGTCGTAGCGGGAATACTCGAAGCCGAGCCGCCCGGTGCACACCCTCTTCGGCCGGGCTCGCACGCCAGGTGACCCCCGTCCGGCTCCTTGGGGGCAGGCACGGGCGCCGGGAAGCCGGGTTTTCATGTCGATTTGTTATCCATTGAAAAACAAGGAGATGCATGTCCGGATCCTCATGGGCGCCCGCACGGTGGAGAGTTTAACTCCAAGTGGCAAAAAGAGATTCACATTTTGAAGCGTAAGTGTTATAATAGTTCGGTACGGCCTGCAAAAGGGGGGAAAAGCAGATCGGTTTCAATCGACCCTCGGATTAACCGCGATCGACCATTGGATTGGATGGTGATTTCGCTGCTGACTGCTATAGCTCTCGAGTGCAACTGTTGGTGTGAACATCGTAATCCGCTTTTGGAGGCTCATCATGCCGAAATATCGTCCCATATCCTTATTTTTGATGGTTTTTCTCTTGCTTCCCATACTGGCGCGAGCGGAGTCGAGTATCCTGGTCTATCCGAAGGGGAACGCCGTCTTTCAATTCGACCCTTCTAGCTACAAACTCATCTATCCCGGTGACAGTCTCTACGATCCCGCCTACGATCGCTTCGGAGTCATGCTCTGGGACATAAACCGCGACAGGATCGCATACGAACTGTACCAGGCTCCCGGGCTGCTCGGATTCGAACCGGGATACATGCAGAAGAACGCATTCAATCTTCCCACCAACAGGTTGACCCTGTACGTGGACGGGTTCTATCGCGTTCCCAGGCGGCTTAGCGATATATACGTGCGTTTTCTGCCCACGCCGTCGAATGCCGAGCCCGTCATATACGTCAACGATTCGAAAGTCGAGGGGTTAGTGTATTACATACCTGAACTGGTGGTATCCACGCCCACCGAAAACGGTTTCTTTTCGGACAGGATCAGCCTCGATATCGTCTGGTCCGGTGCCCAGGCGATGGAGATCATGGTATTCAGCGACAAGAACGGAGACGGGGTTTTCGAGGGCACGCAAGAATACAGCGTTTTCATGCAGGATCAAACGATAGCCACGGAAGAAACGTCCTGGGGTGAGATCAAAGCCCGGTATCATTGAGGAAGCTTTCTTCAGGAACCCTGTAATTCCTTGATCACGGCCATGATCTGATCTTCGGTGAGGAGAGAGTTCACCCTCTTGGCTTCCCGAAAGATGGAATCCACCAGTTCGTCCGAAGCTTCCATCCCGCGTTGTTCGAGCCAGTAACGCACGTTGGATTTGCCGCTCATGGGACCTATCTCTATGGTCTGCTTCATGCCGAATTCCTCGGCGGGGACGCCGCTGTAGATGCGGTTGGCCAGCCAGTGATCTCCCTTGGCATACGCCTTTATGATCGCGTCGGCATGCACCCCGGTTGCCGTCCTGAACGCATCCTTGCCGATCACGGGGTAATTGTCCGGAATCGGGACCTTGCAGGCTCGTGAAACGGTGCGGCAATACTCGGGCAGTTTGGTGAGATCCTGGTCGATGACCCCGAGAAGCTTGAAATTCACCATGAGCATGTCCATGGGGGCGTTTCCCACTCTCTCTCCGATGCCGAGGGCGCACCCGTGGATCCGATCCGCCCCTGCGAAATACGCCTCGATCGAGTTGATCAATCCCAGGCCTCGATCCTTGTGCCCGTGCCAGTCGATCGCCACATCCTCGCCCGTTTCGGCCACGACCTCCTTGATGAATCCGAGAAGCCTCCTCACGCCCGAGGGAGTCGAATGTCCCACCGTGTCCGCCAGGCAGATCCTCTCCGCTCCACACTCGATCGCGGTCTTGTAGAGGCGTCGGAGCGTCTCGGGGCGGGCACGCGAGGTGTCCTCGGTGACGTACATCACGGGAAGGTTGTTCTTGCGTGCGAAAGTCACCGCATCCTCGCTGACCTTGAGCATCTTGTCCAGGTCCCATTGCTCGGCGAACTGGCGGATGGGACTCGAGAATATGAAGAGAGCTGCTTGTATCTCCAGGCCGGTTTTCTGGGAGATCTCCGCTATCGGTATGATGTCGTTCTTCACGGTGCGGGCGGCGCAGTTCGGTTTGATTCGCAACTTGGATCTCGCTATCTCGCCGGCGATGGCGAGGACGTCGTTGTATGCCTGAGGACCGGCTCCCGGCAGCCCGATGTCGGCGCTGTAGATGCCGAGATCTTCCATGAGGTGAACGATCTTTATCTTTTCATCGATCGATGGATTGGCGATGGACGGTGACTGCAAGCCGTCGCGCAGGGTCTCATCGTTCAGTTTGAGTTCGTATGGCGGCAGTTCCGGATCTTCGTTCCAGTCGTATATCAAATCCTTTGCGTCGAAATCATCCATTTCTTCCTCCGGGAGTTTTCGCAATGTCGGCCCAAGGCTAGCAGATAGATCGGCGAGATTCAATATTTATGTGCTGAACGCCCGACGGAGGAATCGGCTTCGATCCGTCGATGGGCGGGCGAATCGAAGCTAGTCTTCGTCGATCGCCCATCTATCGTTCCAGGCCTCTGGTTCCCCTTTTAGGTATTTGTCGAACCATTCCAGCATGATTTCGCGGTGATCGACCAGGTTCTTTGTGCTGCCCGCTATCCCGTGGTCTTCGCCTGCGAATTCGACGAGTACGGCGTCCCTGCCCAGGATCTTGAGAGCCGTGAAGAGCTCGTGCGATTCTTCCGGTGGAACGTTGACGTCGGCGGCGCCGTGGAGGAAGAGTATCGGGGTATGTATCTTGTCCGCGTTGTATATGGGAGACTTGTCGACGAAGATCTCCCTGTTCTTCCACGGATAGCTTCTCGCCAGCGCCATGTCTCCGTACGTGAATCCCCAGGTGCCGCCTCCCCAGTAGGATGTGATGTCGGAGATGCCGTACATGGAGCAAACGGCGGCGAAGATGTCTGTCTTCGTCGTGAGGTCCATGGTGATGAAGCCGCCGTAGCTCCCGCCGTAGGCACCGACCTTGTTCTCATCGAGGTACGGCTTGGCCGCGAGAAGTTTCTTGACTCCCTGGATTATGTCTTGCGAGGCGAGCGTCCCCCAGTCGTTCACGTGGAGATCGGCGAACTCCTCTCCCGCGCCGTATGCTCCCGAGGGGTTCAGAACGTAGACGACGTAGCCGTTGGCGTTCAACCAGTGGTAGGCGAACGTGAACTTCTCGAGCCGCGGGGCGACGCCCCCGTAATAATAGACTATGAGCGGGTACTTGGCGTTCGGATCGAATCCCACGGGTTTCAGGATCCAACCGTCTATCTTCCACCCCGAGTCGTCGACGAAGTCGAAACGTTCGACGTCCCCCAGGGCTATGTTCTCGAAAAGGGCTTCGTCCGGCCTCGTCAGCATCTCGATCCTCTTCCGGCCGCTCTTGTGAACGAAAACCGCCGGAGGCTCGATGAAAGACGATTCGACGGTGAGGAAGATCCCTCTCCGGGAAAAGTTCGAAAAGTAATCCGTGTTCAGGGAACCGCCCTTCACTTCTTCTATCCGCAGCCCTTCGTTCCTCTTGTCGTCGGGGTCGACGCGAAAGACTTTCCGCCTCGATCTGTCCAGGGCGAGAAAGTATATCGAGCCGTCCGCGCGGCTCCACACGACGGACCTCGAGCCGGCGCGCTCGACCACGGACGGAGTGAAACCGGCGGTGAGCTTGCGCACGTTCCCCGAAGCCATGTCCAGAAGGAAGAGGTCGCTGTCGTAGATGTTGTGTTCATACGGGGCCAGGTCGCTTACGCTGTCGGGGGCCGAAGTGAAGGCCAGCCTGTCACCCCGCGGGGAAAAAGCGAGATTGAGCGGGGAGTTTTCGAACCCGGTCCTAAGTTCAGCCGCCTTGCGACCCTCGAGCGTGCGGGCGTCCTGGATCCATATCTCGGTCTTGAAATAAGGCCGTCTCTCGAGGGGAACCATGCGGGCGTAGGCGATCTTCGTTCCGTCCGGCGACAGTGCGAAATCGCCGACGGCGTAGTCTCCCGTCGCAAGGAGTTCGCGCGTCGAGCCGGTTGCTATGTTGAGCTCGGTCATAGTCCTCCGCGTGTTCCAGTCGGTTAGCTTGTCGCGGAGATTCTCGTATTTGACGTATTTCTCGCTCGATTTCCCTGCTTTCTTCGAGCTCAAGAAATACAGTCTCTTTCCATCCGGGGAGAAAGTCAGGTTGCCCACCCCCTTCGCCTCCCGCAGGAGAGCCTCCTTCTTTCCGCTTGCGAGGTCCATCATCCATACCGTGACTCCGGACTTGGAAGACGACAGAAACGCGAGCGAGCGGGAATCGGGGGAAAACACCGGCGAACGAGCGGAGTTGTCCATGGATATCATCGCCGTCATTCGTTTTTTCTCGATGTCGTAAAGCTCTATGTGACCTCCCCCCGGTTCTCCACCGTTCTTGCGCTTTCTTATGACCACGGCGGCGGTTTTCCCGTCGGGACTCACGGCGAGGCCGGAGACGGATTTCAATCTTCTTATGTAGTCGTATCTATATAGTTCGTCTACGGGGTCAGTGCCGACTTCGATCGTATCGTCGTACTTGGGCGTCAGGGCGATCTCCAGTTCGCTCGGATAAGAAGAACCCGGTTGCGCCATGATTGCCATCGTGACGAGATGCTTGCCGCGAGGCAATTTCTCGGCAGCTTCGATCGCGTGCTCCCCGCGCCCGGCCGGCGACGTGCGCCTGGCGGCTTCGGCGCCGTCCACGTAGACGGCGCAGGGGGAGGGACAATCGACATGCAACTTGATTTCCTGGTAACGGCTCGTGAAAAGGTAGAAATACGCGTATATCAGCGCCGGAGTGGAATTATCGACCCGCGGCAGGGTGAAACGATCCCCCTTGGAAGCAGCGCGGGCGAGCTCCATATCCACTCCCCCGAACCACTGGACTTTCAAGCCTGCGCGCGGCCTTGGGCGCTCGCAGGCGGCGTAGTCGGCTCGGAGCGACTCATCGATCCGGATCGAATCGGCGAACAGCTCCTTGTAGACGGGAAGAGGATTGCTGAGAAGTATCTCGTGCACGGCTACGCGGCTCGCCCCACTTACCGGCACCACCGACAGCC
The DNA here is from genome assembly GCA_964464035.1 of uncultured bacterium. Lineage (GTDB taxonomy): Bacteria > Krumholzibacteriota > Krumholzibacteriia > WVZY01 > WVZY01 > CAYXEN01. The sequence goes on from CAYXEN010000011.1 coordinate 41,045, forward strand.
AAAGGAAAACCGCAGCAAGTACGGTGTGTAACGTTTTCATGTTTCCCTCCATCACTTTGCTCGCCAAACAGCCACGGCATCACCTGCGGGCGAAGCCCGTCAGGTGAATGCCGGAATCATGCAATGGCGATCCTGCCCTCCCCGAAATGGTCTTCAGAGAGGGAGTACCGTTTTGCGGGTGATTCGCCGCCTTTCAAGTCCCGATAGGCGGAAATATGTAAGATACAACTGATGTCCCAACGGACGGGGAAATTATACACGAGCGTGATGGCGGGAACATCGATTATTCTCGGGTTGGACCAAGGCCGGAGGAACGAGATCGGTATTGCTTGGAGGCTCGGGCACGGTGAAAGCGAAGTTCTCGGGCCTGCCGTATATGAAGTCCTTTTTGAAGAGGACCGGGATGGTTTTGAAAATGAGCCCGAGGTTGTAGAGGAACGACCGGCGGGCGATGTATTCAAGGTCCATGTCGATGCGTTGCGGCCACGAGATGGAGTTGCGACCGCGGATCTGCGCGAGGCCCGTCAGGCCCGGCTTCACCGACAGGCGTTTCCTCTGCCTGGGCGTATACTGTTCCAGGTGTTCCGGCAGTCCGGGCCTGGGTCCGACGACGCTCATTTCCCCTCTTATGATGTTGATCAGCTGGGGAAGTTCGTCTATGCTGCTCAGCCTGAGTATCTTTCCGACCCTCGTTATCCTGAAATCGTCCTCCGCCGTCAGGTTCCCCATGCCGATCGACTCGGCTCCGTGGATCATCGTTCTGAACTTGAAGATTTCAAACAACTTGGAGTCTTTGCCGAGCCGCTTCTGCCTGAAGAAGACGGGCCCGGGCGAGTCGAGCTTGATGGCGGCCGCTATGAGAATCAAGAGCGGGGCCAGAAGGATCAGGACGGCAAGGGATGCTGTGAGATCGAAAACCCTGATCAGGATCTCGTCGAACTTTCGCAACGCTTTCCTCCTTCGAAGGTTTGAGCTTCGTAGAAGGGTATCGACCGAGCTGATCAGGGCTTTAGAGAAACGTGGAGCCGGGAAAGGTTTGCACGCCGTGGAGGAGGCGGCGGTTACTCGTTTCCTTCCGCCTGGACCTTGTAAGCGGTGATGTGAAGAACCTTGTCACGATACGAGGCCTCGAAACGGTTGACCGGTTTCGCCAAAATGAAATCCTTGAAAAACCGGTCGGGGAACGAATTCACGAGGCCGGTCAGCTTCAATACGTTCTCGTCCCGCAGCCTGGCTCTGACCGTGAGGGTGTCGGCATCGAGGGATACGTCGTATTCGTAGTCGGGCATTTCCTCCGGGATGCCTAGCTTCGTGCGAAGGTCGCACGGGGGCACTATCGTCGGGAAATACATCGTAATCCTGTACGCTTCATCGTCTTCCTCGAACTTGTTCACGAAACCATAGCGTTTCCTTCTCTCCAGTTCGAGAAACTCCGGGCTGTACTTGTCGATCGCACCGCTGTTCTTCCCTACTTTTGCCACTTTCTCCTCCTTGCCCTCGTCGCATTCTTTGCGGGGCCGTCATTTGTCGGGATTCTGCCGATATGGATAGCACGTATTTTGCAACACGTGCATCGATTTTTCAAGTCGTTCTTTCTCGCTCAGTTTGTTCCAGTTCCTGTCCATGAGACCGAAGCCGGCGCTGTACCCCATCAAGGCGCCGGCCACCAGGTTGACCGTCTCCATGGTGAGTTCCCGGATGTGGACGCAACCGTCCGAGTGCCCCACCCTCCTGGTTATCTCCTTCATCACTCCCCGCTCTATCTTGAGCCCGACGAGGTTCTTCACCTTCTCGAGGGCCATGGGGCAGATCGAGTAGGGAACGCGTATCATCTCCGCGTCGGCGTCTATCACCTCGCGCTTCTCGGCGTGGATCTTCATCTTGAGAATGATGCCGTGCTCGAGGTCCATGAAGGTCGACTTGGTCCAGAAGGTCTTGTCCGGGTCGAGGTCGAAGATCTCGAGGTTGATGTTCCTGATGAACAATATTTTCCTGTTTTCCACGATATACACCTCCGGTAGTTTTCGATATAATGGGCACGCTGATTATCCCGAAAGATAACATCCCGAAGGAACGCGGTCAAACGGCTATTGCCGCAGGTCCGCCGGCGTTTGCCGTCAGGCGCCGGCGCAGGAGTTCGAGAGCGAGGTGACGATCATTGCACGCCGGGGGCGCGGTCGAAAGAAGGCGTTTTCTCATAGTTGCGGGGCTCGTGATATTCATGGGAGTCCTGCGCTGGGGAAAGCTGGACCCCTCCAACCCGCAGGCCGATCGCACTCTCGCGGTAGCCGTGCTCATGGCTTTCTACTGGATCACCGAGGCTATTCCCCTGGCGGCGACTTCGATGATCCCCGTGGCCCTCTTTCCCTTCCTCGGCATCATGGGGGGAAAGGACGTCGCTTCGGTCTACTTCAACGACGTCATTTTCCTTTTCATAGGCGGTTTCATCGTCGCCCTCGCCATGGAGAAGTGGGATCTTCACAAGAGAATCGCCTTGAAGATAATCCTGCTCCTCGGTAGTGGGAGTTCCCGTTTGGTTTTCGGCTTCATGGCCGGGACGTGGCTGCTGTCCATGTGGATCTCGAACACGGCGACCATGATGATGATGGTGCCGATAATTCTCGCGATACTGATCAAGCTGGAGGAAAGAACCGTCCCCGGCATGAAGCGTTTCCAGACGGCCTTGCTCCTCGGAGTCGCATACGCATCCTCGGTCGGTGGAATAGCGACGCTGATCGGAACGCCGCCCAATCTCGCGTTCGCGAAGATATACTCGATATCCTTTCCCGGAGCCCCGGAGGTCTCCTTCGTGCAGTGGTTCGCTTTCGCCTTTCCCCTGTCGCTGGTGTTTTTCCTGGTGGTCTTCTTGCTGCTGAAGACGATCTTCTTGCGCGGAGTCGAGATAGACGTGGATTCCGGGCTTCTCCGCGCCGAGTACGAAAAGCTCGGGAAAGCATCACGGGAAGAGAAGATAGTCCTGGTGGATTTCATCATCCTCGCGCTGCTCTGGGCGACTCGCAAGGACATTCATCTGGGCGGCGCCGTACTCCACGGTTGGTCTTCGCTTCTCGGGAATCCATCTTACGTCGATGACGGTACCGTGGCGGTCCTGGCGGCCCTCGTGCTCTTTCTCCTGCCGGCGGGGGGAGAAAAGGGATTCATCATGGATTGGCGGACGGTGGGAAGGCTGCCCTGGGGGATAGTGCTGCTCTTCGGGGGAGGTTTTGCGCTCGCCAAGGGTTTCCACGACTCGGGCCTGTCCGCCGACTTGGGCGCGCGGCTTGCGGCGGTGAAGGATCTTCCGCCGGTCTTCATCGTGCTCCTCATATGCACGCTCATCACGTTCTTGACCGAGTTGACTTCGAACACGGCAACCACGCAGGTCGTGCTCCCGGTGATCGCGTCCTTGAGTGGAGTGGCGGGATTGAACCCTCTATTGTTAATGGTCCCGGCCACCATTTCGGCCTCGTGTGCCTTCATGCTTCCCGTCGCAACTCCTCCCAACGCCATCATCTTCGGCACCGACAGGCTCCGCGTTTCCTCGATGGCCGGGGCTGGGCTGCTTCTCAATATAGTGGGAATAGTGCTCGTCACCGCGGCCATGATGACGCTGGGGCGCGCGGTCTTCGGGATCTAGGCGATCGGCCGCCGGATGAGTGTTCCGGCTGCGGCCGATCGCCTATTCGTCGGAGTATTCTTGTACCTCGTCGTACTTGTAATCGAGAATTATGCCCGCCTCTTTGAGCATCTCCTCGGACTCCTGGGCGGCGTGGTATTTTCTTTCACAGACGACGCGCTTGATCCCGCAGTTTATGAGGAGCATCGCGCACGTCCTGCATGGGGTCATCCGCGTGTACAACGTCGCTCCGGCGATGGAGACTCCCAGCCTGGCTGCCTGGCAGATCGCGTTCTGTTCCGCGTGAACTGTCCGCATGCAATGAGTCGTCACTTCGCCGTTCTCGTGCGTCAGCCTCTTCAGCTTGTGACCTACTTCATCGCAGTGGGGAAACCCCATCGGGGAGCCGACGTAACCGGAGACGATGAGCTGCTTGTCCTTGGCGATCACGCAACCGCTTCTTCCCCGGTCACAAGTCGCCCGCTTGGAAATCGCGTTGGCGACTTCCATGAAGTAATCATCCCAGGACGGCCTTTCGTAAGTGGGTTTTTCCCGCTCTTTCGCCATATGGTGAACCTCCACGCTTTGGTTGTCACGGCCGGGAGCCGCTTTCGACCCCGTCGTTTCACTTCAGGAACTTGTAGAATCCCCCCTTCGTCGTCAGAATGAGAGAAGTTTCCTCGTCGAGCGTGTTCTCGTAGATCTCCATCGTCTTGAGAAAAGCGTAGAACGCGCGCGTATCGGGAGAGCGGTTGTAGGCGGCGGTGTATATGTTCGTCGCCTTCGCGTCGGCACGTCCTATGATCTCACGGGCCTTGCGGTAGGCTTCGGATTGAATGCGCTTGAGCTCCCTCTCCTTTTCTCCCCTTATCCTCGAAGCCTCGCCCTCTCCCTCGGACCGGAACCTGTCCGCGATCCTGCGCCGCTCGGCTATCATCCTTTCGTAGACCTTGCGCCTCACGTCTTCGACGTAGTTGATGCGCTTGAACTGGATGTCCAAGACCTCGATGCCGAGATCGGCCATCCTGGACTGCGCGTTCTTGAGCACCTCGAGGCGGATCTTCTCTCTTCCGTACTTGATACTCTCGAAGATCGTTTCCTGGTCGGCGCCCTGGTCGGAGATCTCGGGCTGGCGGTTGGTGCTCCGGATGAGTTCGACGAGATTGTGGTTGGCGATCGAGTTCCTCGTTTCGCCGTCGAGGATGTCGTCGAGCCTCGATTGGGCTCCCCGCTCGTCTCTCAGGCGTTGGTAGAAGAGAAGGGGATCGCTTATGCGCCAGCGAGCGTACGTGTCCACCCAAATGAACCTCTTGTCCTTGGTGGGCAATTGGTTGGCGTCGCCGTCCCATTCGAGGAAACGCTTGTCGAAACGATGGACCGTCTGGATGAAGGGGATCTTCATCTTGAGGCCCGGCTTTATTATGGGATCACCAACGGGTTTGCCGAACTGCGTGATGATCACTTGTTCGGGCTCCTGCACGATGTAGAACGTACTCTTGAGGACTATCAGTATCACTATCGCTGCTATGATGCTCGCGATTCTCATCATTCACCACCACCTTTGACGGAAGCGCTCGCGTCGAGGTTGAGTAGAGGCAGAATTCCTTTCAACGACTCGTCGATGACGATCTTCTTGGACACCTTAGGGAGCACGTTGTTCATTGTTTCCAGGAATATCCTCTTCTTCGTCACTTCCGGAGCCCTGCGATACGCTTCGTACAGGGCGACGAATCGTGCCGAGTCGCCGCGGGCCGTGTTGATCCTGTTCACGGCGTATCCCTCGGCTTCGCTGATGGTCTGGAGCGCCTGTCCCTTGGCCTTGGGTATCACCTTGTTGTATTCCGATTGGGCCTGGTTGATGAGCTTCTCCTTCTCCTGTTGGGCCTGGTTGACTTCGTTGAAGGATGGTTTCACGGGATCCGGAGGGTTGACGTCCTGGAGAACGACCTGGACTATCTTTATCCCGTTCTCGTACTGGTCGCAGAGATCCTGGAGCTCCTGCTGGGCCAGATCGGCGATTTCCTGCCGGCCGATCGTCAACACCTCGTTGACCGTTCTGTCGCCGACGACTTTGCGCATGACCGCTTCGGACATGTCCCTCAGTGTGCTCTGCACGTTTCGAACCCGGAAGAGAAATTTGTAAGGATCACTGATCCTGTACTGGACCACCCATTCCACTACGGCCGCGTTGAGATCACCTGTGAGCATGTTCGATTCCGGTTCCTTGCCCCTGGTCGCGTACTGCGAGCGGATGCCCGCCGAGACGGTCTTGAAACCGAATTCCGCTTTGAGCTGTCTTTGTATGGGCACTTTCGTGGCCGTTTCGATGCCGAAGGGCAATTTCAGATGAAGCCCCGGGTCCGTGGTCCTCTGAAATTTACCCAGTCGCAAAAGGACCCCGACTTCTTCGGGACCTACGGTGTAAAAGCTGCTCAAGACAAGTATGAGCAGCAGGATCGCACCGATGATTCCCTTGATCGGCAGCCCCGAAGCGCGCGGCACTCTCAACCTGGGGATTTTTATTTCATCCCCGAAGTTACCGTTCGTCATTTCCGTTTCTCCTTTCCCCTTGCAGGATTATTACTCGGTTCGAACGCTAGCACAGGGCCTGACCACGTGCAAGGTCTTTCACCTTGCGCATTCCGGGCGGTTCCGTTTCATTGCATCTTGACAAGAAAAACATCCCCGTTATCCTCGAACCTCAAGGGGCGTGGTCAGTTCGGGCCGGCGGGCAAAGCTTTCATATGGTCTCGAGAGGTCTTTATTCATGAAAAAATACCTGATATTCGGAATCTTGTTGGTTCTATTTCTCCCGGTGATCCTGCTGATGGCCAATCTCAATGCGCTGGTGAATGCAGGCAAGGGGCGGATCGTCGCTGCAGGGGAAAAGAGTCTTGGCAGAACGATGTCGGTGGGTAGGGTGAAGTTGTCCTTTCATCGCGGGATCGGGCTCCGCCTGGAAGACGTGATCGTTGCGGGTGACCCGGCTTCGGCCGGCAATCTCGTCGAGGTCCCGGAGCTGGACCTGGAGGTCAAGTTCGTGCCGCTCCTCGCGAAGAGGTTGGAGATAAAGAGCGCATCGTCCGCGGAAGGAACCATACGAGGGACGAGGTACACGAACTTGAAAGCCGGTTTGACGGTCGATGCGGGGGAAGTCGTTATTAACGACCTCTCGGCGGGTGTCTTCGACGGGCTCTTGCGGGCGCATGTGCGCATTCGGACCGAGGGCGATGTTCGCGACATCGTGGCCGATTTGAAGCTCGTTGGGTGCGATCTTTCCGCCGCGGGGGAACTGCTCGGGGGATGGAAGGCGGTCCCGGCGGAGGGTAGAGTGGACGTCGATGTCGGCGGGTTGGAAGCGCGGGGAGAGAATCTGGATCAACTCATCGCATCCCTCGGTGCAAGAGGATCCTTCGGGGTGGGGGAGGGAAAGATTCTCGGGGTCAATATCGCGCGGATGATTTTCGATCGCGTCTCGTCGTACCCGGGGATGTCCGCAGCCCTGTCGTCCGAACTCGAATCGAGGTATCCCGCGGTGTTCAGGTCCAGGGACACCCGTTTCAAGTCGTGGAAGAGTGATTTTCGATTGGAAAAAGGGAGAATGAGGGTGCAGAACCTCGTCTTGGATGCGGGTGATTACGTGCTCGAGGGAAAGGGATGGATCGGGCTGGACGCGTCCCTGGACCTCGATGTGGTCTTCACGGCCGGAAAGTCTTTCAGCCGGGACGTCGTCGCCCGGGTCAAGGCGGCCAAATACCTGCAGGACAAGGAAGGCAGGATCAACCTGCCGCTGCACATGGGGGGAACCATGAGGAAGCCGGTGATGAAACCGGACGAGAGGTACCTGCAGGAGGTCCTCGAGCGCGCGCTCTTCGGCGGAGCACTCGACATGTTCCAGCGCAGGGATCGATCGCAATATCGGCGCTGAGCGCGCGGACGAGGCGGCGGGGCTCTAGCGCATGGATCGAGCCCTTATCCGCTTGAAGGCGCTCCCTTCACGCCAGGTGGGAAAATCGTCGCTCACGGCCAGGGCGTAGCCGACTTCGAAGAGCGCTTGCAGGTCTTGCAACGCCCCTTCCAGGTTCCACGAGGGAGAGTACTCGTCCTGGGGCTTGTGATACTTTTCCATCGTGTATTCCTTTCTCATTCCCATGCCCCAGTCGGAAGGTTTTCCAACGAAATCCATTCCGGTTCCGGCATAGAGCGCCGGCACCCCTTTCTTCACGAAGGGGAAGTGATCCGACCTGAAGTAGAATCCTTTCTCGGGCTCCATGTCCGGCCGCATCCGGCGGCCTTGGGCTTTGAGCGCTCTCTGGAGGTAATCGTCCAGGGAAGTGTAGCCTTTGCCGACGACGATCATGTCTCTGGTCTTGCCCCATATGTTGATGCCGTCGAGGTTGATGACGGCGACGGTCTTCTCGAGGGGGAACAAGGGCCGCGAGCAATATGTGTAGGAGCCGAGAAGGCCGCTTTCCTCCGCCGTGGTGTTCAGGAAGAGGATGGATCTCTTCAGTTCGTCCCTGTGTGCGGCGAAGGTCCTCGCGATCTCGAGTACTCCCGCGACGCCGGACGCATTGTCGAGAGCGCCGTTGTAGATCGAATCGCCGCGGACCGGCTTGCCCCGCCCGAGATGGTCCCAGTGTGCCGTGTAGATTATCACTTCGTCCCGGTGCGCGGGGTCGCTTCCCGGGAGCAGCGCCGCCACGTTGCTCGACTTGACCGACCTGAACTCGTTCGAGAGGCGGATGGAACCGCTCAAGGCCAGGGGAACCGGCTCGAAGCCCTTGTCCAGGCTCATCCTCGTGGCGCTCTCCAGCGTCAATCCGCTGAGCTCGAAGATCTTCTCGGCCGCTTCTTCCGTGATCCATCCCTCGAGGGCGCAGCGCGAAGCGCCCTTGTCGGCGCGCACGATATCGAATTGCTCTCCGGACCACGAGTTGGCGACCACTGACCACGGATACCCGGCCGCCTTGGTGTTGTGAATTATGACGGCGCCGAGCGCCCCCTTCGCGGCCGCGGCTTCGTACTTGTAGGTCCACCTGCCGTAATAGGTCATGGCCTTGCCCCCGAACATGGTCGAGTCGGGGAGCGGTGGATCGCCGACCAGCATGACGATTATCTTGCCCTTGAGATCGACGCCCTTGTAATCGTTCCAGCCGTATTCAGGAGCCTCTATGCCGTAGCCGACGAAGACGAGGCCGGCGTTTCGCACCTCGACCGTCTCTTGCTTACGGAGCGTCCAGCCCATGAAGTCCTTGCCGTACCGGAGCTCGATCGACGCGTTCGCGCCGCGCAGCTCGAGGACCGGCTCATTCGTCAATCTTGCCCCGATCAGCGGGACTTCCTGGAAATAGCTTCCATCCGGATTCCCCGGCGATAGCCCCATGGCCTCGTACGCGCGGGCCAGGTAATTCACGGCGAGTCGCTCTCCCCTGGATCCGGGGGCCCTCCCGCCCAGTTCGTCCGAGGCGAGATACTTGATATCCTTGGTCATGCGCTCGGCGGAGAAGCCGAATCTCCCGACCGGCCCATCCGAACCGGAGGCAAGGGATGCGAAAACCAAGACCGACGCCAGAAGGAACGCAAAAGTGCGAGAGCTGTTCATTGTTTCCCCCTCATGAAATGAGTTGCTTTTTCATTCTCTTGATCGCCAAGGGCATCGCGATCAGTCCCATGGCCGCGAGCCCGAGGATGTTGGGCAAAGGGAAGGCCGCGTGTCGTCCGTAAGCGATGAATTCGCCGAAGGCGTCCATGGTCAATCCCGTTGGAGTGAACAGGGCGGCAATTTTCATCGGCCCGGGGACGATTTCAAGAGGCCACCAGCACCCGCCCAGGGCGGCGAGGACAAGGGAGACGATCACCCCGAGGCCGGTGGCCTTCTCGGGGTTGTCGAAAAAGGTCCCGAAGAGCATCCCCAGCGCCGTCGCTGCACCCATGTAGACGAGAAGGAGGGCGGCGGTTGCGAGGACGGGAAGTTCCCACTCGATCCTGAAAAGGAGGGTGGCGGTCATGCCCACGACCACCACCTGCAATACGCTCCAGAGCATCCTCGAAGAGACCTGCGCGAGAAAGAGATCCTTCATGCCCGTGGGGCTCAGGATGATCCTCCTGATCTTGCCGGTTCTTATGTCCTCAACCCAGAGTCCGGCGTAGAAGGTGAACAGCGAGAAGAGAAGGAACATGACGACGATCGACGGGAAGGTCCGCTCGAAGGAAGACGGGCTGCGGGGAGCGATCCCCAAGGTCGCCCGCTTCAAGCGGATGGGACCGCTCTGGGCGAGCAGACTGTCCAATTCGGCTGCCGACGGGGGATCGTCCAACCAGTCGGGTTGGACCCTGAAGGCGAGGAAGTAGAGGAGCTTCCGGATCTTGGCCGAGACGGCGCGCGCGGAGCGCGATTCTTCGGACACTCTTATGGTCACTTCGGCCTTCCTGCCGTCGAGCATCTTTTGGACGAGGCTGTCCGGCACCGATATCACGGGAAGGTTTTTCCCCTCGGCGAGGGCGATGTTCTCTTTGGCGAGAAAATCCTTGAAGATCTTCTCCACGTAGGGCGGATTCTTGCCGTTGTCGTACGCAGCCCTTATCGGGCCCGGCTCGCTCGAACCGCCGTTGAAGGCGACGGCTATGAACGCGGTGAAGAGGATGGGGGCTATGAAGGACCAGACGAAAGCCTCCCTGTCCTTGAGCGCCAGCTTGATCTCGAGTTTGGATATCTTCCACCAGTTTCCCATTTAACCTCTCTCGACGAGTCGTCTTCTGCCCACGAGGATACTGAGTACGAGGAACGCGCTGCCGTAGATGAAGAGGAGCGGCATCGAGATGCTCACCTCGCGTCCCGTTATGCTCTCCACTATTCCCGTGTTGGCCAAACCCGTTGGCGTGAAATGAGCGATTTTCTGAAGCGTCTTCGGGTATATTTCGACCGGCATCACTCCTCCTCCCACCATGATCAGAAAAATCATGACGAACGAACTCAGGGCGGCCGATCCTCTTCTGCTCTTCGTCAGGCTGAAGATCGTGGCGTTCGTTCCCACGATGAAAAGAATGACGGAGATCATCATGATGTTTGCCTTGAAGAGCCCCACGGGCGCGATGTGCCAGATGAGACCTCCCGCCGCCCCGCATACGATCGTGACGAAATACAGGAAGGTCATGGAGTAGAACCTCTGGCTCATGACGAGCGAGAAGGCTTTCTTGGGCGCCGCGACTATCAGGTAGTTGAGCTTGTTGATCCTGTCCATGAGAAGCCTCGCCTCGAGGCTGAGCGAGAGCGACAGGAGCGAGAAGACGAGGAGGCCCGGGAGAAAGTAGGCGGCCATGTTGGATTCGAACTTCTTTTCCTTCTTTTTCTCGACCACGTGCACGCCGACAGAGGCGAAGGACTGGAACACGTTGGCCTTCGAGAAAAGGCGGTAGAACTGGCTGGAAACGTCGGCGACCGCGTCCTCGGTCGGTTCTTTTTCTCCCTCGATGAAGGCCTCGATGGATTGAAGGGGATCCGCGAAAGTCCGCAGCAGCCCGTTGCCGAGGGTCGCCATGACGTCGGTGACGCCCTCGAGTATCTGGGGATTGATGTAATGGCGGGGGTTCTTGTAGAGAGTGAGCTCCACGTCCTTCATCATGATAAGGTCATGTGAGAATCCCTTGGGAATCACGAGCGCCGCCGATCCGAGGTCCTTTCTGAACAATTTCTCCGCCTCTTCGAGGTCGCCGACCGGTTCCACGGAGACGATCCGCGCGAGAGCACCCTGGCGGAAGGCTTCGCCGAGGAACCGGGACGCGAATGTGCTGTCCCTGTCCACTATGAGAAGTCTCGCCGGCGCTATGTTTCCCGAGGATCCGAAGGCGAGCATGTATATCGTCATGAAGACGAACGGTATCGATGCCCAGAGGATCACCACGGCCGGCCTCTTGAGCGTGCGACGCCAGTACATCAAGAAGAGAGGCATGTCCTATTCCCTTATTCTCCTGCCCGTCAGGCTTATGAAAAGGCTCTCGAGCGAGGGCGGTCTGACGGAGATCTCGCTGACACCGGTCAGGGACTGCACGTCGGCGAACAGCTTGTTCACCTCGTTCGCCCGCGAGGGGATGGACAGAACTGTTTCGTCTTCGGCGGCGATTAGGATCTTTCCTCCTTCGATGCCTCGCAGCATCCCGTCGACGGTTTCCTTGGTGATGGATCCCTTGAGAGTAACGATTTGAACGTCCTTTACGTCACGTCGCAGGCTTTCGAGCGTTCCTTCCTTGATTATCTCTCCGTGGTCTATGATCCCCAGCCGGGTGCACAACCTTTCGGCGTCGTCCAGATAATGAGTGCTCAAGAGAACGGCCGTCCCCTTCGAAGCGACTTCTGCTATCGCGTCGAGGATGAGAAGGCGGGTCTGCGGGTCGAGGCCGACCGTGGGCTCGTCGAGCAGCATCACCGACGGCTCGTGGAGCATGCCGAGGACGAGCGAGAGGCGCCTCTTCATTCCTCCCGAGTATTCCGCCACCTTGTCGCCGGCGCGGTCCGACAGCCCGATCCAGGAGAGTAGTTCGAGGGAGCGTTTCTTGAGTCGATCCCCGGGGATATCGTAGAGGGATCCGAAAAAGAGGCAGTTCTGCAGACCGGAAAGCTCCTCTACGAGGATCGCATCCTGGAGGACCACCCCGAGGGATCTCTTGGCGCGGGTGGGTTCGGAAACTATGTCGGCGTCGCCGACCCTCACGGAGCCGGACGTGGGAGAGAGGATTCCCGAGATGATGTTGATCGCCGTGGACTTGCCGGCGCCGTTGGGACCGAGCAACCCGTAGATCTCTCCCTTCTCTACTGAAAAGGTGATACCTTTGAGGGCCTCTATGCCGTTATAATGTTTCCTGAGGTCTCTTACATGCAGCATTCCGCGCCTCCTTCCGGGCGCCGCTCAGTCACTATACAGTCAGCGTCGTCCGACTGTCAAGCCGGGCGGATTTATCGAACATGGAGCCGGGACTCGAGATAATCCACGAAGACAACCATCTTCTCGCCGTCGCGAAACGAGCGGGAATCCTCGTGCAAGGCGATGATACGGGGGACGTCACGCTCCATTCCATGGCGAAGGAATACTTGAAACGAAAGTACGAAAAACCGGGCGGAGTGTTTCTTGGAATCGTGCATCGCCTGGACCGGCCGGTATCCGGGCTCGTGCTCTTCGCCAGGACTTCGAAGGCAGCCTCGCGCCTTGCTCGGGCCTTCCGAGAACGCAAGGTGCAAAAGACTTATCTCGCGATAGTCCTTGGCATGCCGGACGATCTCGAGGGGACCTTGAAGGGTGGAATAGTGAGGGCGGGAAGGAAGTCTCGCGTCGTGTCCGGCCCGTCGGGCAGGGAAGCGGTTCTTCGTTACAAGGTGATCGCGCACATGAGCCGGATGAGCCTCCTGCAAGTCACTCCGGAGACGGGCAGGCATCACCAGATAAGAGCCCAGCTGGCGCATGCAGGGTACCCCGTAGCCGGCGACGTGAAGTACGGGGCGCCCGAGCCGCTCTCGGAAAACGCCATCGCACTTCACGCCTGGAAGCTCTCGCTGCGGCACCCGGTGAGGGACGAGGAACTTGCGTTGCAGGTGAATCCGCCTTCCTTCGCCCCCTGGGACTCGTTCGCCGATTTCTATTGATCCGAAGCGCCGCGCACGCCCGGCACATCACGGCGGACCAGCAGCGAGAAGAGGACGATGGCCGCAGCCGCGCACAACGCTCCCTGGAGGAACGGTGCTCTCTGTGAGACCCGGTCCCAGAGAGCTCCGGCGACGAGGCTCGCAGCCAGGGTCGCGGTTCCGGTGAGGAAGTAGAAGAAGCCCAGAGCCCTCCCGTATTCTTCACTCTTCACCATGTCTGTCACGAAAGCCTTGCCGATTCCTTCCGTCGCCGCCAGGTAGAGGCCGTACAGGGACAGGGCGGCGATCAGCGCCGCCTTGGAAGGGAAAAGAAAAATGATGAAATACGAGGCTGCGAATACCGACATGCCGAACACGAGGATTCCCCTCCGTCCCGTGCGATCGCTCAGCCTCCCGATCCTCTCGGAGGTGAGGGCGTACACGATGTTGGCGATTATGTAAGGAAGGAGCGCCGTCGCGAAGGAGAAGCCGATGCTCCTCGCTCTGAGTATGAGAAACGTCGCGCTGCTCGCGCCCAGCGAGAACACCGCGTAGACGAATACGAAACGCAGGTAGCCACGGGAGCGAGGAGGCGAGAAGAGCAACGCCTTGACCGGGACTTTGTTCGCCGTTTCCCGCTTGGGTTTCTCCCGGAGGCGAAGGATGATGAGAACGGCGAAGAAAGCCGGCACCAGCGAGAGCAGCATGACGGTACGGAAGTCGTCATGGAACAGCGGCAGCAAGACGAACGCCAGGCTCGATCCCAGCACTGCCCCCCATGTATCCATCGCCCGGTGGAAGCCGAAGGCCCTCCCCCGGAGAGATTCATCCGTGACGTCGGCGATGAGCGCGTCGCGCGCCGGAGTGCGTACGCCCTTGCCGATGCGCTCGCAGAGCCTGAAGAACAGGGCGAAGCCCCATACGGGGGAGAGCGCGAACGCCAGCTTCGATACGGACGACAGCGAGTATCCGGCGAAGACGAAGGGTTTGCGCTTGCTCATCCTGTCCGAGAGTGGGCCGCTCAAGCCCTTCACGACGGCGGACACCGCTTCGGCCATGCCTTCTATCAAGCCCAGTATCGATGCGGGGGCCCCAAGCGTGGAAGTCAGAAAGAACGGTATGACCGGGTAGAGGATCTCGCTCGAAAGATCGGTGAAGAAACTCACCCAACCGAGGGTCCTGACGTTTGAATGTAATTTCTTGCCGGGCATGGTCTCCTTTCTTTGCCGTGCACGGAGGATTCGCTGCGGCGGTAGCGGGCCCGTGCTTCGAGCTTCAAGGTTCGGGTGAGTGGTTACTCAACCTGGATGCAAGGGCGTTGAGTTCGACGTCTCCCGGGTAGAGCGATAACGCCCTGGCCAGCACTTTTCGCGCCTCGGCCGTTTGGTGGTCCGCTGCCAGGAAGCGTGCATAGCTCAACAGGCAATCCCGGTCATCCGGACTCATCCGCAAGGCTTCCCCGTACGCTTGCAGGGCCTTTCGTCTCTCGCCGAGCTTGGCGTAGCATTCGGCCGCGTAGCGCTTGGCCCTCGAGGCGTAAACGTCGTTTCCTCCTACCAGGTTCAATACATCGACCGCCTCCCGGCATCTCCCCCTCTTCCAGTACAGGGTGCCGAGGTTGTTGTACACGTTCCTGGCGATGAGCTTGAAGGCGGTCACGCCGTACTTCCTGTAATTCGCGAGGGCCTTCTCGTACTCGGCGAGGGCGCGGTCAGGCTCCTCTTCCTTGAGGTAGGCGTTGCCGAGAGTGTAATGGCTTATCACGTCCGCGTACACCTTGTTCTCCTTGAACGTCGCGAAATCCAAGTTGACCACCGAGGCCGCCGCGACGAGAAGCGCCAGGTATCCTGCGAAAGATCCCTCCTTGAGCAGGTATGCCGCGTGCATGCGGTTCAATGCGTATGCGGCGAACAAGATGAGGAGAGGAACCACGGGCAGCCTGAAGCGTGCGCATACGAAGAAAATTATCACTCCGAGCGAGTAGGCCGCCATGAATGCATAGAGCAGCGACAGGGATCTGATTCTGCGCCGGAGCATGAAGGCGCCCAGCAGGCCCAGGGGGCAGACGAACCAGAATCCGGGCAAGGGTACCTTGCCCATGCCGGCGAGATGCCAGAAGAAGTATATGTTCTGGTTGTTCGCCCTTTCGCCTCCCGACCAGAAGAGCCGGAACTTGTGCAGGAATAGCTGCAGAGCCTTGCCGGGAGACGAGAAGATGAACTCGAAGCCTTTTCGGAAATAGAAGTTCGAGATTTCCGAGGGCTTGAGTTTTCTTCCCATGCTCTTTTCGGCGATATCGATGGAGTCGTAGTATCCTCCCCACCAGTCCGGCCTCGTGCCGGGCACTATCGCGGTCCTGCCGTCGGAACTCGGGTTGTTGCCGATGTAGAAGTTCACTCCTCCCTGCGAAGCGATGGGCACGAGATCACGGCCGACCACGTAATTCCTGACGATCACGGGAGCTATGACGAGAAACGCTCCGCCGAGGCACGCGGCGCTCATGCGCATCCACGCGCTTTTTCCGCCGGCTCTCCCGATGCCGCTTTTCGTGATCCTGCCGTGGAGGAAGAAGAGAAGGGGGATGATGGGAACCATGACGAGGACGCTCGGCCTGGCGACGGCGGAGAGTCCCAGGAGCAGGCCGGCCGACGAGGCGTGGCCGATCTTCCCGCTGCGAAACGCCATACTCATCATTATGAGAAAGCATAGATCGAGGAAGATTATCGTGGTGACGATGAGCAATTGCCCTTCGAAATATATGAACGGCCAGTACAGGGCCGCGAGCAGGCCGGCCGTCAGCGCCACCCGCCTGGCGAAATAGAGGCGGGCGAGCACGTACAGGAGGACCGCGGAGAGGGAACCGATGATATGTTGGACGAATACGGCGAAGGCGATACTGGATCCGCTGAGTTTGTAGAGGAGCGCTAGGAAATAAGGATAGAGGGGAGCCCGGAAGAAGACTTCCTTCCCCCAGAAGTCACCATCTACGATTCTTTCCGCCCATTGGCTGTGGTAGAGGGAGTCCATTATGGGATGGGCGAAGAGCGGATTGCGAGCTCGGTCCAGGAAGAAATAGAGCATTCTCAGTACGAATGCCAGGGAGAATACGAGAAGCATGCGCTTCAACTCGGCTTTCCCGCCGATCTTGGGGGGAGGACCGTAGATCTCGACCCCGAGGTGCCTCTTCACCTCCGAGCGAGAGTCGTCGGAGGCACGCTTTGCGCTCTTGGCTTTCTTCCTGGCTTTCTTCCCTGTTTTCATCCTTGCTTTGGAAAGGCCTGTTGCCGTTGCCCTGGGTCGGAAAGGATTTTCCCCCATTTTATCACACCGCGGTGTTCCATCCAACTTTGCACTCGTCGAGCGGCGACGAGGGGGCTCGTCCCCGCCGTATCTCTTGCAAGGAGCCTGCCTTTCCATAATGCATTCCCGCCGATGCTTCAAGCTGCAAGCATGGATAGCGCTTGAAGAAGCGGCGTGACATCGGTTTTGCATGGGGGCTGCATAACTCATTATGCTATAAGCTGTTACCGTGGCAACGGCGGCGTCGCGCACCTTCGCGCCGACGGGCTTTTCTTGGCTTGCATTGTGCTAGATCCACAGAGTCTCGTTGGAAGCGGGATTTCATAGAACGAAAAATGGCCAAAGACAAGTTCACCAATAGAGACAAGGCGAGTCCCTTTTCGATATCCAATCGCCAGTTCGAAGCGATGCTCGAGATCGCATCGTCAGTCCTCAAGTGCGTCGAAATCGACGACATCCTCTCCGCAGTCACGAAGGAGCTCAGCAGGGTGCTCGATTTCGACAGATCGAGCGTGGCTTTCATCGCGCCCGGCGGAGAAAAGCTCCTCCTCAGGAACATCTACAAGAGGAGCGGCGGTGGCAATCCAGGAG
>CAYXEN010000012.1:0-56300 GCA_964464035.1 uncultured bacterium
CCTCTATCTTGGAAAGCCGGGCCGCCGCCAGGAGATCCTCGGTCTTCTTTTTGTATCCGGGTGGAACGACCACCCTCACCCCGTCCACCGCCTCGTGCGAAGCGAACTTCTCGACCGACCACAAGAGAACGGGCTTACCGGCCAGCGCGAGGAACTGCTTGGGATCCCCCGCGCCGAAACGCTCACCGGCGCCTGCAGCCATTATCAAAGCCGTGGTCGGTTTCACCATTCTCTCCAGTGGGAAAGGGCTTGGCCCGGCGTCAACGAAGACCCGTCAGAACAGGCGGATGGTCAAGTACCTTCCGGGATGCTTCTTCATGTCGTCGATCAATTCGTCCAGGTGCTCGATAGTACTCTCCAGCTTGGTGGCGAGTTCCTCGTCATTGATGAGTCTGCCCAGCGTTCCTTCGCCGGAATTCAGTTTGCAGGTGATCTCCTACAGGTCCGCCGAGACGTCGGCGAGGTCGTCCATCGCGCTGCGCATCCTCGCGCTCGCTTCACTGAAGGATTGCAAAGATGAATCCACCGCCGCGTAGCGCTTCGTGATCAGGCTGTCGAGCTGGGCGGTCACGCGCTCGAAATGTTCGATCGAGCTGTTGAGAGGCGAATCGTCGCCCTCGGATATCCTGCGCAAGCTCGCGCTGAAAGCCCTCAAGTTGTCCAGGCTCTCCTCCAGTCTCCCCTGGCCGGTGATCGCGGTCA
This sequence comes from uncultured bacterium, assembly GCA_964464035.1. Lineage (GTDB taxonomy): Bacteria > Krumholzibacteriota > Krumholzibacteriia > WVZY01 > WVZY01 > CAYXEN01. The sequence goes on from CAYXEN010000012.1 coordinate 703, forward strand.
GGACCTCTTCGAGGCGCGAACTCGTCTCGACCAGTTCTCCGAGGACTTTGCCCGCTTCACCCATCACCTCGCTCATCCCGGCTTCGAGAACCCCGGCGAGCGTATCCCCGGGTTCGACCATGACGTCCGATTGCCCGCTCCTGATCGATACGAACCTCTCCCCCATTATGCCGATGCTGCGAAGCGTGATCCTCGAATCCTTCGGGAACCTCACCTCGGCGTTGACGCCCATGTCCACCAGGACGCCCGATTCGCGCAGGTACACGCCTTCCACCCTTCCCTTTTCCACCCCGTTTATCATTATGGGATCATCTTCCGTAAGCCCTCCCACCTCCGGAAAACGAACGTAGAAATCATATTTTTTCTCGACGAGCTTGAAGCGTTGCAGCCACATGACCCCCAGGATGAGAATCAAGCTTGCGAGCAGGACGAACATCCCGACTTTTATTTCAAGTGATCTCGCGGCCAATCTCTCTTCCTCCCGGAGCGGGGTCGTTTCAGAGCGCCCTTCGCCGGAATCGCGCGGCGATCAACTCGAGGATATCGGCCCCTCGGCGCTTCCCTCTATGAACTGCCTGACCACCTTGTCGTTCGTGTTTTCGATCTCCTCGCGGGTCCCGTTGAAAATGATCCTCCCGTCATGGAGCATCGCGATCCTGTCGCCGATCTTGTAGGCGCTTTTTATATCGTGTGTGACGACGACGCTCGTTATCTTGAGCTCCTCCTTCAATTCTATTATGAGGTTGTTTATTATGTCCGCCATGATCGGGTCGAGGCCCGTCGTGGGCTCGTCGTAGAGAACGCACTTCGGATCCATCGCTATGGCGCGTGCGATGCCGACCCGCTTCTTCATCCCTCCGCTCAGTTCGGGCGGTTTCTTGTCGATTACTTCCTTGAGCCCGACCCTCTCGAGCTTGTTCATTGCTATCTCTTTTATTTCTTCTTCCGAGAGATCGGTGTGTTCCTTGAGGGCGAGGCAGACGTTCTCGCCCACGGTGAGCGAATCGAAGAGCGCCGCGCCTTGGAAGACCATACCAAAGCGCATTCTTATCTTGAAGAGTTTTTTCCGGCTGACACGCGTTATGTCTTCGCCTTCGACCAGCACCTTCCCCCGATCCGGCATGAACAGCCCGACGAGGTGCTTGAGCAACACGCTCTTGCCGCATCCACTCTGTCCGATCACCACGATCGTCTTTTCCTCTTCTATCTCCAGGTTCACGCCGCGCAGAACCGGATTGCGGTAGAAGCTCTTCCAAAGATTGATGCACTCGATCATCGCCGTCATGACTCTTTCGCCGTTGTTCTTGCATTCACCTCGTCATCGCCCGCTCGCCGCCGCGGCGCGGCCGGCGGTTCATCGGTAGAAGATGATCCTGAAGAGAACCGTAGCGAGGAAGTAATTCGTTATCAAGATCAAGAGACAACTCGACACCACGGCGTGCATCGTCGCTCTGCCCACTCCTTCCGCGCCACCGTGCGTGCGGAAACCGTTGTAACAACCCATGAGCGCGATGATCGCCCCGAAAGTCACCGTCTTCAGCAATCCGCTGATGACGTCCTCGACGTAGAAGAACAGGCGCAAGCCCTCGGTGAAGGTCGCGACGCTCACGCCGATGGACAGATTCGCCACGACCATGCCTCCGAGGATCGCGAGGAAGTCCGAGAAAATAGTGAGCACGGGAAGCATGATGACGGCGGCCACCATGCGGGGAAGCACGAGGTACCGGACCGGGTCGATGGCCAGGATCTCCATGGCGTCTATCTGCTCGGTGACTTTCATCGTCCCCAGCTCGGCGGCTATCGACGCGCTCACCCTGCCACCCACCACCAGGGCCGTAAGCACCGGCCCGAGCTCGAGGATCACCGATTTGCCGACCACCGTGCCGAGAAAACGCATCGGCACGTAATCCTGGAACTGGTAAGCGGCCTGGACGGCCGCGACCGCCCCGACGAATACGGATGTTACGAGGACGAGCGGAATGGAACCGATCCCGATCTGTTCCATCTGAACGAGCGTCTGGGGGATGGTCTTTGGAAACTCACGCAGGCTTCTGAGCAACTGCCCCACGAGGATGAAGGTGCCGCCCACGCTGCAGACGAAAGCGATGAAAGACCTGCCGACGGCTCTTATCGCTTGCTCCAATCACACACTCCTTGCCGGCATCGCTGGATGGATCCCGGGACGATTCCTCGCGCCGTGCCGGGTTCATTCCGCCGCGGGAGACCAGTTCTCGAAACGGGTATATTCCTTTATGAAAGCCAACCGTATCGTGCCGGTGGGCCCGTTACGCTGCTTGGCGATGATGACTTCGGCCGTCCCCGCGTGCTCGGAATCCTCTCCCTCGTACACCTCGGGTCGGTAGAGCATGAGGACGACGTCGGCGTCCTGCTCGATGGACCCGCTCTCCCTGAGGTCCGAGAGCATGGGCCTCTTGTCCTTGCCTCTCATCTCCACGGCCCGCGAGAGCTGCGACAGCGCTATCACGGGTATGTCCAGTTCCTTGGCGATACCCTTGAGATTGCGCGATATGATGGAAATCTGTTGCTGGCGGTTCTCTGCCCTTTCGAGAACCGTGATGAGCTGTAGATAATCGATGATCAGGCATCCGATGTTTCTCTCCGCCTTGAGTCTTCTCGCCTTGGAACGCAGTTCCATGGTGGTAAGCGTCGCGCTGTCGTCGATGTAGATAGGGGCTTCGCTCAGGTACTGCGCCACGACGGCCAGCTCGGCGTACTCCGAATCCTTCATGTAGCCGGTCCGCATGCGATGGTAATCGACCCGGGCTTCGCTGCAGAGAAGGCGCATGACGATCTGCTCGCTCGACATCTCCAGGCTGAACATGCCGACCGGGACTTTTTCCTTGATGGCCAGGTGCTGCGCGATGTTGAGCGCCAGGGCCGTCTTGCCCATCGAGGGCCTTCCCGCCACTATGATCAGGTCCGCGTTCTGGAAACCGGACGTATACGAATTGAGTTCATAGAAAGGAGACGACACTCCCGAAACGATCGCCTTGTCTTCCCTGTATCTCTCTATCTTTTCGAAAGTCTTCTTCACGGCCTCGCCGATCTGGATGAAACCGCGCCTTATCCCCTTCTCGGAGATCTCGAAGATGGAGCTCTCCGCCCGGTCCAGTATCAGCCTCGCCTCGTCCTCTCCCTTGTAGCATTGCGTCGCCACGTCGTGCGATACCGTTATGAGCCTGCGCATGATGAATTTTTCCAGGACGAGCTTGGCGTAGTGTTCGACGTTGGCCGCCGTGTGGACCCTGTCCATTATCTCGGTGAGGTAGGCGGGACCGCCCGCAGACTGATAGCATCCCATGCGCTTCAATTCCTCGGCGAGGGTGATGACGTCTATCGCCTCGCCTTTCTGCGAGAGGTTGGTCATGGCCTGGAAGATGTCGCGGTGGGCCTTCTTGTAGAAATTGTCCGCCGTTATGTACTCGGTGGCCAGGTGAAAGGCGTCGTTGTCGAGCAGGACGGCGCCTATGACCGCCATCTCCGCCTCTTCCGAATAGGGCGGAATCCTTTCGATCCGGTCGCTTCTCACCTCGGCCATGTTTCCTCCCGGAGATCGCGGCCTGCAGTCACTACTCGCCTTCTCCGTCCAGTATCCTCTTCAGCTTCTTGAAATCCTCCCACGCGCTCCTCTTGAGCTGCGGCTGCCGCAGCAACGCGGCCGGATGGTACGTGACCAGGACGGGGACTCCCTGGTAGGCGTGCTCTCCCAGGCGGAGAGCCGACAGGGGGGCCTTGGTCCTGAGGAGCCACTGCGCCGCTATCCTTCCCAGGGCACAGATGATGCGCGGCTCGATCAGCTCTATCTGCTCCACGAGGAACTTCTCGCAACACCTTATCTCGCTTTCCACCGGGTCCCGGTTGTCGGGGGGACGGCACTTGAGGATGTTCGCTATGTACACGTCTTCGCGCCTGAGTTGGATCGCCGCGAGAATCTTGTTCAAGAGTTGTCCCGCCCTGCCCACGAAAGGCTCTCCCCTGCGGTCCTCCTCCCGCCCCGGAGCTTCCCCGATGAAGAGGACGTCCGTCGCCGGATTGCCCACGCCGAAGACGGTGTTGGTCCTGGTCGCATGCAGGGGGCAGGCGGTGCATTCCCTCACCCGCGACGCGAGCGCCTCGAGTCCGCCCGCGCGGTCGGCGGCGGCCCGGGGAGCACCGGATCTCGGTTCGACGTCCATCGGTTCTCCAGTCGGTTCAGCATTTTTCCTGTCGAGATACAAAGATCTTATACCTTTCCTCTCGAGCCTTTTTAAGTAAGAAATCACCTCGGGAACAATTTCCTGTGGAAAAGTCATCTCGTCACCCCGTTATCGGTGAAAGCCGCCCGGCTCGATGAAGGTCACCCGAGAAGTCTCTTGAAGGCATCCTCGGCGAGGGCGGTTCGAAGAATGATCTCCGCGATCTCCCGTTTCGGCTTGATTCCCGAAGAAAGGATCCTGCCTTTGCCGTTGAATATGGTGACGGCGTTCGTGTCGCAGCCGAAGCCGGCTCCCTTCTCCAACGGGTTGTTGGCGACGATGAGATCGCAACCCTTCCCGACGAGTTTGTCACGGGCGTGATCCTCGAGATCGTCCGTCTCGAGGGCGAAGCCGATTATGAAACGATTCCCCTTGTCGCCGGCCAGCGAGGCCAGGATGTCCTCCGTGCGGACGAGTTCCAGCGTCCAGGTCTCGGACTTGCGCTTGCTCCTCTCCGGCTCGACCGGCTTGAAGTCGGCCACCGCCGCCGCCATGACGAGAACGTCGGATCGCTCGAAGGCGCGCTTGAGCTCACGGGACATCTCTTCGCCCGTCCTCACCCAGCTCATTCTCACTCCCGCCGGCGGAGGCACGGAAACCCTCCCGGCCACCACCGTCACCTCGGCCCCCATGTCCCTCGCCGCCTCGGCCAGCGCGAAGCCCATCTTTCCCGACGACCGGTTGGATATGAACCGTACCGGGTCGATGTCCTCCTCGGTCCTGCCGGCGCTTATGAGAACCTTGAGACCCGCGTAGGCGCCGTTGTATATGCTCCCGATGAATTCGAGGATGCTCTCGGGCTCCGCCATCCTGCCCGGCCCCTCCGTGCCGCATGCAAGATCCCCCTCGCCGGGCGGAACGACGCGGAAACCGCGCGAGGAGAGCGCAGCGAGATTCTCCTGCACCGCCTGGTTCGCCCACATCTTGTCGTTCATGGCGGGGGCCAGGACGACCGTGCAAGTGCACGCCGATATGACGGCACTGAGAAGGTCGTCCGTCCTTCCCTGCGCGAACTTGGATATGCTGTTGGCGGTCGCCGGGGCGATCACGGCGATGTCGGGCCACCTGGAGAGTTCTATGTGTTCGACGGGCGATGTCTTTTCCGTGCCCGTCGAGAACATGTGGATATGGACCTTTCTCTCGGAGAGCGTTTCGAAAGTGAGAGGGGTCACGAACTCGGCCGCGGCCTCGGTCATCACGACCTGGACGTCCGCGCCCTCGTTCTTGAGAAGGCGAAGCAGGTAGACCGACTTGTACGCGGCGATTCCACCCGTCACGCCCAGGAGGACCTTCTTGCCCTCCAGCGCTCGCATCATCTCCACCCCTTTCTTGGTACCTGGCCGCCGGGACGGCTCTTGCCTCCGGCCAAGCCGTCCCGCCCTCCGCGGGACGCTACTCTTCCTCGCCGAAGGTCAGCTCGTCCAGCTTCTTCCTCTCGTCCTCCACGAAATCATACTTGAGGCGGTTGTCGAGTAACCTCTTCATAGCCAGGGTCGTAGGTTTCTCGGTGGATTCCCAGTTCTCCGATCGAAGGATTATGTTGTTTATCCTCCTCGCTTCCTTGGCCATCACCCTTATGGCTTCATACTTGTTCGGTACCACCTTGGTAAGCTTGTCTATAACCACTACGTTTTTCATGCCGCAGTCACACTCCTTTCCCCGGGGAATTCACGGGCGTGTCTTCCGCCGCCAGCCCTAATCTTCGAAGAATCTCTCCAGAAAAGATTCGAGCCTTCTTGCGCGCCTCAGGCGCTCGGCCGTTATCACCGCCATTATCTCCCGGGCGGCCTCGTCGATCTCGTCGTTGACGACGAGATAGTCGTACCTGTCGGCCGCCTCTATTTCCTTCCTTGCATTCTCCAGGCGAATCTCGATGTCTTTCGGGTCGTCGCCGCCTCTTCCCAACATCCTCCGCCGCAACGAGTCGAACGTCGGGGGTAAGATAAATATCATTACTGCACCTGGAAAGAGCTTTTTGACCTCTATTCCTCCCTGCACGTCGATGTTCAATACGACGTCACGCCCCCCGGCAAGCTGCTCTTCGAGGAACTTCCTCGGCGTGCCGTAGAGATACCCGTGCACCTCGGCCCATTCGACGAGATCCTTCGCCTTCATCCGCTCGAACTCGGCCTCGCTCACGAAGTGGTAATCGCGCCCGTCGACTTCGCCCTTCCTCGGCGGCCGTGTCGTCACGGATACGGACGCGCGAAGGTTCGCATCCATGGGCAGCACACGCTCGACGAGAGTGGTCTTCCCCGCGCCCGAGGGACCCGACACGACTATGAGCAACGATTCGGTTTTTTTCATTCCAGGTTCTGCACCTGCTCGCGAAGTTTTTCCGCCTCTTCCTTGAGCAGCACGGTCATCTCTATTATATCGGTGCTGGACGCCTTGGTTCCGAGCGTCGTCACTTCACGGTGGATCTCCTGCAGTATGTACGTGAGCTTCTTCGACACTACTCCGCCGGCATCTACGCAGCTCTTGAATTGCGCCAGGTGGCTCTTCAGGCGTATCAGCTCTTCCGTGAAATCCATGCGGTCGGCGAGCATCGACACCTCGGTCATCCAACGCTCGTTGTCCAAGCTCGCGCCCTCCATCAGTTTTTCCAGCCTGGCGCGCAACGCTTTCTTGTTGGCTTCGAGCGCCCGTGGCGCCACCTTTTCTATCCTGGTCGTCAGTTTGTTCATGGCGGCAAGCCTGCGCCTTATGTCTTTCTCGAGCGCCTTCCCCTCGCGCGATCGCATGGCCACGCAGGCGTCCAAAGCCTGCACGAGAGCCTTCCTCGCCGACGCCCATTGCTTCTCCGTGAGCGACTTCCTCTCGGATTTGACGAAGACGTCCGGGAGAGACGCGAGAGTGTCCACTGCTATTTCCGGGGATAGCTTGTGCTTCGCCGCGAATCTCCTCAATTCCTCGAGGTATTTTTCCATCAAATCGGTATCGAGACGAACGTCGTAGTCGGATTCGATTCCGTTCACGGAGATCGTCACCGACACCCGGCCGCGGGAGATCCTGTTCTTGATGATCTCCCTTATCTCCCGTTCCTTGCTGTTCATGGACTTGGGGATCTTGATGGAGAAGTCGAGGAACCGGTGGTTGACGCTCCTTATCTCGACTGATATTCTCAGGTCCTTGTGCGAGATTTCGCTCTCGCCGTACCCGGTCATACTTGTCAGCATAGATTTCCATCCTCTCTTTCGACTGCGGGAAGAGCTAAATATTAAGAGGATATGCGCCTCCTGTCAATGGGTAAATCCTCAAAATACAAGAAGTTATTAACTTAGATGCCATGAACGATTGGTTTCTGTCACTCCTGGCGCAGCGCTGGGGAAGAGAACTCCCCGGAAAGACGGTCTTTTCCTGCAGGTACTTCGATCCCCTGGTCACGATCGACGTCGGAGAGCGGGCTGCCCGCCGGGCGGATTCACGCCTCGTCGTCATCCTGGCGTTCGAAGGGCCTTTCGTCTTCGGCACTTCGCGGGATCCGCTGGAAGGGTTCCCGACGCGACGGATCTTCGAGGAGACGACGGCCCGCGTCATCAGGCGCATATCGCACGAGGAGGGGAAATGCACCCTCGGCATCGAGGTGGGAGACGAAGAGGACGACTTCGAGCTGAGGATCCACCTCTTTGGAAACCGGGGCGCCATGGCTCTCAAATCGATGGATATCGTGATGAGAAGCCTCGGCGAATCCGCGCAATCCACTGCGCCTGCGCGTGGAGAGGTCGCAGTCGCTCCTGCATTCTGCTCGGTGACCGCGGACGAACTGGGCCGGATCCTCGAGAGCGAAGGCCCGATAAGGGGGCTCGACAAGTCCCTGGCGACGTTCTTCCGTGATGCTTCGGCCGCCGACGCCGCCCGGGCATTGGTAGAATTCAGGGACGAAGTATCCCGGGGTGGGAGATTCTTCTCGCTCATGGGAACGGCCGATCCGAGAAGCACCGTTCCCTTTCCGTGTGAGGGCGTGGGCGGCGATGACGCCGCCCTGGGCAGGTTCGAAGACCCGCTCCAGGCCGCAGAGAAACTGGGACTGATCGCTGCTTCCAGGGCGCTCAAGGCGGCGGCGCGCAAGAAGGCGCGCCCGCTCGCCACCCGCCTCAAGGCGCGAAAGAAACTCCTGGCCCGCCTCGCCCTGGAGCTCGAGGAAGCCGCCAAGCACGAGACATTGAGGAAAGAAGCGGAGACCCTGGCTGCATACCAGTCTCTCATAAAGCCGGGATCGTCCGAAGTGGAACTCCCCGATCCCTATCGCGACGGGGCGACGATACGGATCGGCATCGATCCTTCGCTCGGTGTTCAAGAACAGATACAGAGACGTTTCAAACGCGCCTCCAAGCTGGAGAGAAGCATCGAGCCCCTAAAGAAACGCATGGCTCTCTTGGAGCGGGAAACCGTGGAGATCGAAGATTTCCTCGAAAGGCTGGAAACGGAGGAAGCCATTCCGGATACTTTCGACGAGATCGACGTCCTCGTCGAAAAGCACGGATTGCGAAGACACCGCCGACCCGAGCCGGGAAAGGAATCTCGAAGAAGTTTCCGGCGCTTCGAACTGGACGACGACTGGTTCGTCATCGTGGGCAGGAACAACCGGGAGAACGACGCGATCACCTTTCACGAAGCCGCCCCGAACGATCTCTGGTTCCACGCCCAGAACGTGCCCGGCTCCCACGTCGTCCTCAAGTCCCGCCGCCCGCCGGGGAACCCTCCCCGGGGGATCATCGAGGCGGCGGCGGCCGTTGCCGCCTACTTCTCCAAGGCGAAGCATTCGAGCCTGGTCCCCGTCATATACACGATGCGCAAGTACGTGAGAAAACCAAGGAAGGCCGGCCCCGGCCTCGTGACGTGTACCCGCGAGAAAACGATCCTCGTGGAACCCGCCCTTCCCTCCCCCCGGGCATAGAAAGAAAAAAGGGGAAGTAGAAACTACTTCCCCCTGAAGCTCAAGAGGGCGACACCCAACCCGGAATCAAGCTAAGGGCAAGGGCTATGATTCACTGGTATGATGAACCACAACTGATCGTCGAAGGCGGTGGCAAACCAGATATGAGGCTCATGGTTTATCCACCCGCGTCACCCTCTCAATCGCCGCTCCCTCTTCCTGTGCTCCTCGTCCCATAGAGCAACGTGCTGAGGTGCAATAGAATTGCATTTACAAGCGGCACTGATGGAACACTGCAAGTATCGTGCCCAAACGGAAGAAACGGGGCAAATGGGGTAGAGGCATAACGCTTTACATCACAAGTAGTTGGCAGGATCTCTAGACATCGCGCAGGTCAGTGTGAAATGGCAGGTGATCGCAATCGTTAAGAAAGTTTATTGTGGTAAAATTATTTTACTTTTCTGTGAACCCGGACTCCGTGTTCAACATCCCCACCCACTCACCGCTGGGAGGGGCGCCCTCGTAGATCGTTGAATTCCAATTCTCCCAAAGGATCGTGATGTCCTCGGCCCCGCTGGTACTGCTCGGGCCGCTCTGCATGCCTTCCCCTGAGCGAACCTTGAAGGTCATTTCGATGAGATTGGGGGCCTTCTGCAGAAAAGTCACATGGATCGCTACGGATGTATCGAAACGAAAGTTCTGCCCTCCATACGTTACATAGGTGATCCCAGGCAGGATATCCTTCTCTACTTTCGTCGGGAGCTGATCTGAAAGAACCAGTGAGGGCAGGAAGATTACCGCGAGAAACAATGCAAGCAGGGGAAATCTCCTCAATGTCTGCATAACATCTCCTCCTCGGAGAAGAGAGCCGGATATCGCCGCGGTGACGACGTATCTTCGATTGCCTGGCCTAAGTGGACTTTCATGCGGGGCTGTTTTTTCAAGGTTCTATATAATTATAACACAATTGCTCTTCGAAATAAAGAATCTATTCGCTCATTTTCGCTCCATCGGGGAAGGAGATCGATTTCAGTGAGATCTCCGGCTGCTCCCCGGCGATTCCAAAGCCGGGCCTCGCTTTCTCGCATCCCCGACTCTCACCGTGAACTTGTGGTCGTCCATGTATTCGAGAAGGGGGATGGCGTGTTTGCGCGTGAGCCCGAAAGTCTCCTTGAAATCTCCCACAGTCATCGATTCCCGTCCTTCGAAGATCGACGCGATCCCCGACTTGCACTCCTCGATGGCATCCCTGTGCACGTACCCATGTTCTCCCACCTTGATCACCCTGTTTTCTTCCCTCAGGAATTGAAGCGCATCGGAGGGATCGACCTCATGCGTTCGCCTGAGATTGGAGATCTCGTCCAGGTCCAGGAACGCCAGGCCCGCCCGCCGTATCTCTTCCTCGATCGCTTTGACACCATGCGCGAGGTGATCGGGAAGCTGCATTTTTTCGTCTCCCACCCTGACCCTGTTGTTCTTGATGAAGATTGGATGGTCGGCGCTCAGTTTCACCAGCAATTTGCTGAACACAGCCGGCGGATGGTTGAATCGAACTCTCTGCCGGAGCTCCTCCTTGTCGATGCCGTAGAGAAGAGGATGCTCTTTCTGGAAAGAAGCGGCCAATTCCAAGATCTTCCCCGCGATCTCCTCCAGGACTTCCCGGTGCAGGATACGTCCTTCGATATCGACCACCCGGCCGTCGGCCAGGAGTCGATCCAGTTGTTTCCGATCCGCTTCTCCGGCCTTGATGCCGGTTGCACCCGCGTCTCTCACCGCCTTGAGGAGCTTGTCGCCGGCGTCTCCTTTCTCGAGCATCGCCAGGTCGGAGAGAACGCCTCCGTCGAACCTCTTGTGCCTGGCCGGCGCGGGATCGATTATCCTCCCCCCCCCGATCACTCTCTGGGGCGAATATCTCCTTACGACGAAGCGATCGCCTGTACCCGCCACGACGGGCGACTCGAGACGAAACTGCACCAGCGCGCTCTCGCCCGATGAAATCCTGTCCCGATCCAGCAATATCACCCTGCCCATGACCTCGCGCGCCCCGTGATGCAACCTCACCCGCTCCCGGTTCTTCAACTCGAAATCCTCGTAATCGGCGACTTCGAGTCTTGCATCCAGCATTCGGCTCGCCTCGAAACTCGAGGGCGAGACGATGACGTCGCCACGGGTCACTTCACCGGCCTTCACCCCCTGCAACGCAACGGCCAGTCTTTCCCCGGCACGCCCCGATGTGCGTTTCTCGTTGAAGCTCTGGATCTCGCGCACGCGCACGCGCTTGCCCGAAGGCAACAACTCGAGGCCGTCGCCGACGGAAATACGACCCGAATAGCAACTTCCCGTCACGACCACACCTATGCCCTCCTTGATGAAAACCCTGTCGATCGGCAACCGGAATGGTCCTTCGGCATCGCGCTCCTCTATGCTCTTGCAGATGCCGACCAGCGTGGTCTCCAGCTCCTCGAGACCCAGCCCGTTTCGGGTCGAAGTCACGACGACGGGAGCGCCCTCGAGAAACGTGCCCGCCACGAGCTCGGCGATCTCGCTTCGAAGGATCTCGATCATGTCGTCATCCGCGAGGTCCGCTTTCGAGATCACCACGACTCCGCTGGCCACGCCGAGGGCCTTGAGGACTTCCAGATGCTCCTTCGTCTGCGGCATCACTCCCTCGTCCGCCGCTATCAGCAACATGGCCATGTCGATCCCGCCCGCTCCGGCGACCATGTTCTTTATGAACCTCTCGTGGCCGGGCACGTCGACGACACCGATGAAAGTATCCTCACCGAGGCGCAAGGGGGCGAAACCGAGTTCGATGGATATCCCGCGGTCCTTCTCTTCCTTGAGGCGATCCGTGTCCCTGCCCGTCAATGCCTTGACGAGTTCGGTCTTGCCGTGATCGACATGTCCTGCCGTCCCGAGAATATAGCGGCGCATGGAATTCATCGGTTGGATTTCGATGGATGGTCTACTTGGAATCGATTCAATCCTTGACCCTTCTTATTCTGGCGCCCAGCGCGCAAAGTTTGTCCTCGAGGCTCTCGTAGCCTCTATCTATGTGATATACGCGTGATATCTCGGTCGTCCCCTTCGCCACCAACCCCCCGATGACCAGCGCCGAACTCGCCCTTATGTCCGTCGCCATCACGGGAGCTCCCTCCAAGGCTTTCGTGCCTGTCACGACCGCGAGGTTCCCGTCGAGCCGGATCTGGGCCCCGAGTCTTCGCAACTCGGGAACGTGCGTGAACCTGTCGGGGTATATGGTCTCCTTGACGGTGCTGACTCCACCGGCCAGGCAGAGAACCGCCATCATCTGCGCCTGCATGTCCGTGGGAAAACCCGGGTACTCCCTCGTCACGACATGCCCGGGTTCGATCCGTGACGGGCCCTCGACGACGAGGCTCCCCTCGCCCACGGTTATGTCCGCACCGCGCGAGCGGAAAGCGTCTATCACCGCCTCCATGTGGCCCGGTTCGCAGTTGTTTATCTTCACCTTTCCGCCTGTCGCCGTTGCGGCGGCGATGAAGGTCCCCGCTTCGATCCTGTCCGGTATCACTCTATACTCGAACGGCTTTATTTCCTTTCGTCCCTCGACGACGAGGGTCCTCGTATTGATCCCTTCAACCCGTACCCCCACCGAGACGAGAGCCTCGGCCAATTCCCCGATCTCCGGCTCCAGGGCCGCGTTCTCTATCACGGTCCTTCCGCGGGCGAGAGAGGCCGCCATCAGCGCGTTTGCCGTGGCTCCCACGCTCGATATCGGCATCACTATCTCGGCTCCCTCGAGCCTGCGGCAGGAGGCATGTATGTAGCCGTGCTTCAAGTCGATCTTCGCCCCCAGCTTCTCCATCGCCTGCAGGTGGAGATCGATCGGGCGCGGTCCCCAGGCGCATCCACCCGGCATGCTGACCCGCGCCTTGTGGTACGCCGCGAGGAGCGGCCCGAGAACATAGATGGAAGCCCTCATGGTCTTCACGAGTTCATAGGGAGCCTCGGTGTTGTCGACTCCGCTCGTGTCCAACGTGAGGGTGCCGTCCTCGAGCTCCGCTTCGGCCCCGAGTATCTCGAGGAGTTTGATCATCGTCCTCACGTCCTGGAGGTCCGGGACGTTCTCTATGACGGATCTGCCCCGCGCGAGAAGCGACGCGGCGATGAGCGGCAAGACGGCGTTCTTCGCCCCGCTCACCTCGACTTCGCCTTCGAGCTTGCACGGTCCTTCGATTATGAACTTGTCCATGGTTACTCCGTGGCGTTGAACAGCCGGGCGGGCGGGACCGCAACAGTTCACCTGCGCCCTCCCCGTTGCAATCCGATTCTACGCCATATCATATCCCTTCGCGAGGATAAATGGAAGGCTTGAAACCCATCACAACCCGATCGAAACCGTTGTAGTCCTTGATTATCTCAACGTTTACGAGGGAGGCTGCCGCGAACATTTCCGAGACGGCGGCGCCTTGAGCCGCGCCGATCTCGAAGGCCGCGAATCCTCCCGGCGCCAGGCGGGGCGCAAGGTGCGAAGCGGCGTTCCGGTGGAAATCCATCCCGTCTTCTCCGCCGTCGAGTGCGGCGAGCGGCTCGTGGCGGCGCACCTCGGGAGGAAGTTCTTCGAGTTCTCCCCTGGCGATGTAAGGCGGGTTCGATATCACCGCATCGTAGACGCCCTCATCCTCGACGAGAAAACCCACCGCCTCACCCGCGACGAAATCGGTTCTGTCCTCCACTCCGTTCAGCTTCGCGTTCTCCCTCGCAAGGTCCACCGCGGCGGGATCCTGCTCCACGCCCACGGCGAATACGCCGGGCAGCCTTTTCGCGAGCGACACGGCTATCACGCCCGAACCGCTGCACAGGTCGAGCACGCGCGCTCCATCGGTCCTTTGCGTCTCCGCGAGTTGCTTCTCGACGTGCTCCACGAGCAGCTCGGTCTCGAAGCGCGGGATGAACACTCCCTCGGTGATCACGAAAGGAAGCGACATGAACTCGACCGAGCCCAGAATATACTGAAGCGGTTCCCGGTCGCCCCGGCGCCTCACGAGTTCTTCGAACCTCGCTTCCGTCTCGGGATCGACGGGACGGTGCGGATCAAGATAGAGCTCCGCGCGCCTGCATCCGAGAAGCGAGACCAGCATCCACTCCGCGTTCCGCCGCGCATTGGGCACTCCTCTCCGTTCGAGGTAACCCTCCGCCCTCTTCACGAGGTCGACGGCTTCGCTTCCCCGGCCACGCACATCTATTCCTCCTTCATCCGCGAGAGCAGATCGGCTTGGGCCAGCGCTTCTATGATTTCGTCGAGATCCCCGTCGAGAATCTCGCTCAGGCGGTGTGAGGTGAGTCCTATCCTGTGGTCCGTCACTCTTTGCTGGGGATAATTGTAGGTTCGAATCTTGGCGCTCCTGTCACCGGAGCCGATCTGGTTCTTGCGCTCCTGCGACAGTTTCTCTTCTTGTTCCTTGCGTGCCTTGTCGAGCAGGCGTGCACGAAGCACCTTCATCGCCTTGTCCTTGTTCTTGTGCTGCGATTTCTCGTCCTGGCAGGTCACGACCAGTCCCGTGGGGATATGCGTTATCCTCACGGCGCTGTCCGTGGTGTTCACGCTCTGCCCACCCGGTCCGCTCGAACGGAACACGTCAACTCTCAAATCCTTCGGGTCTATGCCGACCTCGACGTCTTCCGCCTCGGGCAGCACGGCGACGGAAACGGCGGACGTATGAATCCTCCCGCTCGATTCGGTGACGGGCACTCGCTGCACGCGGTGAACTCCGCGCTCGTACTTCAAGGTCCCGAAAGCATCCTTGCCGCTTACGAGGAAGATGATCTCCTTGAAGCCGCCGAGGCCGGTCGGGCTGCTGCTCAACACTTCGATCTTCCACCCCTTGTTCTCGGCGTACTTCGTGTACATCCGCGTGAGATCGGCGGCGAACAGAGTCGCCTCCTCGCCTCCGGTCCCCGCCCTGATTTCCATGATGGTGTTCTTGCTGTCGCTGGGATCCTTGGGAACGAGAAGCATCCTCAGGCGATCCTCCAGTTGCTCTCTCTCCCCGCGCAGCTCCTCCAACTCGCTCTTGGCGATCTCCACGAGCTCTTCGTCTCCGCCGGCGTTCAGAATCTCCTCGTCGTCCGCGATCGTGGCCTCGACCTCGCCCAAGCGCTCAATGACCCGCACAGCCTCTTCGAGCTCCGATCTTTCCTTGGCTATCTCCCGCGTCCGAGCGGGATCCTTGAGCACCTCTTCCCTGGTGAGGAGTTCGGTGAGTTCATCGAATCTCTTTCTTATCTGTTCGTATTGTTTTTTCATGATCGTTATCGGCCGCCATGGACGTGCCGGACGCGCCGGCGATCCCGCCCATGCGCACCTCACGCAACTCCGTCAGCCAGCCGGAAGGTCGAGTCTCACCGATTGATAATCGAGGCAGGCGTCGAGAGCGGCTATGGCGACTTCGAGCATGTCCTCGGTGGGCTCCTGGGTGGTTATCCTCTGTAGCGTCAAGCCGGGCCAGATGGCGGGCTTGAAGACCTTGCCGAACTTCTCCTTGGCGGACAGCTTTATGAACTCGAAGGATATCCCGCCTATCAAGGGGATCATGGCGAAACGAAGGAGCCGATCTGAGATCGTGTGAGGCTTGCCGAGGAAAATGAAAACCACTACGCTCACGAGCATCACGACTATCAAGAAGCTCGTTCCGCAACGGGGATGCAGCGTCGAAAACTCTCTTGCGGCTTCGGGCGTGAGTTCCTTGCCCGCCTCGAAAGCGTATATCGTCTTGTGCTCGGCCCCGTGATACTGGAATATCCTCCTCATTTCCCGCCACCTGGATATGGCATAGATATACGCGAGAAATATGAGAAGCCTGAAAGCCCCGTCGATGAGATTGAACATCAGGCCGCTGGAGACGTCCATAAGATCCGTGAGCAGCAAGGGGACGTAGAAGAAGAGCCCGATACCCAGGCCCAAGGCGAGGACGACTGAACCGAAGATGGCCAGGTTGGACCCGGTTTTCTTTTCACCGGTTCCTTCTTCCTCCACAGCCTGCTCGGCGGAGTACGACAGCGACTTTATGCCGAGGACGAGGGTCTCGACGAGATTGATCGCCCCCCTCACTATCGGAATGTTGAGGAACTTGAACTTCCTGGTGAGACTCACGAAAGCCTTTTTCTGAATGACTATCCTGCCCTGGGGGGTTCGCACCGCGGTCGCGTAATACGTGGGCGAGCGCATCATGACGCCCTCGATCACAGCCTGGCCACCGATGCTCACGCGTTTTTCAGCCATGTCACCCAGCCTTGACGGCAAGCGGGGGGAAGGTTAAGCGTCTTCCTGGTCGGATCCCGCGTCCTTGTAGTTGTACTTCTTCCTGAACCTTTCCACCCGACCCGTCGAATCGACCAGTTTTTGCTTGCCAGTGAAGAAGGGATGGCAATTGGAGCAGATCTCGACATGTATATCTTCCACGGTGGAACAGGTCTCGATGACGTTCCCGCAGTGGCAGACTATTTTTGTCGGCTTGTAGTCCGGATGAATGCCTTTTTTCATTTCAGTCTCCGATTCATTTCTTGCTTCATTAACCGCTCGGCTCCGACATCGAGCCGGACTTGAATTATAAACCACGGCGGCCCGCGAAGCAACAGCTATTCACGCCGCACGGACGCCTACGTGTTCATCGACTTCAGGAATTGTTCGTTGGTCTTCGTCTTGCGAAGCTTGTCGAGGAGAAACTCCATGGCTTCCACTAGGGGTTTCTCGTTCAGGAATTTCCGCAGGATCCATATCTTGTCCAGCTGCTTCTTGGGAATGAGCAGCTCCTCCTTGCGCGTGCCGGAGCGGAAGATGTCCACGGAGGGGAATATTCTCTTGTCGGTGAGCCTCCGGTCCAGGACGAGCTCCATGTTGCCCGTACCCTTGAACTCCTCGAATATCACTTCATCCATCCTGCTGCCCGTATCTATCAAGGCGGTCGCTATGATGGTCAGGCTGCCGTTTCCCTCGATGTTCCTGGCGGCGCCGAAGAACCTCTTCGGGCGCTGGAGAGCGTTGGAGTCCACCCCGCCGGACAGAATCTTCCCGCTGTGAGGCACCACCGCGTTGTGCGCCCGCGCCAGCCTCGTAATGCTGTCGAGAAGGATCACCACGTCCTTGCCGTGCTCGACCAGCCTCTTCGCCTTCTCGATGACCATGTCGGCCACCTGGACGTGGCGCTCCGCGGGTTCGTCGAACGTTGAGCTGATCACTTCACCTCTAACCGAGCGCTCCATGTCGGTCACTTCCTCGGGGCGCTCGTCGATCAACAACACGATGAGAACGACTTCCTTGTGGTTGGCCGTGATGGAGTTGGCGATCTTCTGGAGCAGGATCGTCTTGCCGGTGCGAGGCTGGGCCACGATCAGCCCCCTCTGCCCTTTCCCGATGGGAGCGAGCAGGTTTATCAACCTCGTGGACAGGTCCTCGGGGTCATGTTCCATGTTGAGAAGGCTGTCGGGGTAGAGAGGGGTGAGGTTGTCGAAGAGAGGCTTGCCCTTGGCGACGTCCGGGTGTTCGAAGTTGACCGCTTCCACGCGTAACAGGGCGAAGTACCTCTCCGAATCCTTGGGCGATCGTATCTGCCCGGAAATCGTATCTCCCGTGCGCAAGTCGAACTTCTTTATCTGGGAAGGCGACACGTATATATCGTCCGGCCCGGGGAGATAGTTGTAGTCGGGCGAACGAAGGAAGCCGTACCCTTCCGGAAGCACCTGCAACACCCCTTCCGCGAAGATCAATCCATTCTGCTTCGTTTGGGCCTCGAGTATCTTGAAAATCAATTCCTGCTTCCTCATGCTGCTCGTACCGTCGATCTTGAGATCGTTGGCAACATCAAGGAGTTCCATAATGGTTTTACTCTTCAGTTCAGCGATGTCCATAAACCATCTCCTGCTACAGTTTTGTCCTTTCCGATCGGAGAATAATGTTCACCAAATCGATCAGCCGGAAAACTCGGATTGATGAAGGTTCGTCACGCCATCCCTCTCGATTCTCATCCACGCGAGAAATGGGTTATTTCATTGATTGATCTATATGCAGAAAAGGGAAGGATCTTCCCGGGTTGCGTTATCACCACCCGCCAGCGGTCAAGACAGCAACGAATAAGTCAGATCCATGAACAGGTCGTCGCCGGAATTGAATAACGTTTGCTCTTTGTTGCGTTATGCAATTTCCGTTCCAAACCGGCTTTCTTGTCTCCTTTCGAGATGCCGTTCACCTGATAGAAAGGAAGGTAATCACATCTTGCCCTTCATCTTCATGATTTCTTCGTACTTGGTCGAACAAATCCGGGCCTTCTCCTTGTCCCCTATCTTGGTATAGGCGATGGAGAGAAACTGCCAACCTTTTTCACCGTCCGGGACCAACGCCACGTACTTCTCTCCCCAGGTGATTATTCCCTGCCAGTCCTCCAAGGTGTAATACGCGTAGACGATGTTCAGTATCGTGGTAGGTTCGTCGGGCTGCAGTTCGAGAGCTTTCTTGTAATAGTTGATCGCCTTCATGGCGGCCTCAGGATCTTGCTTGGCCATGTTGTAATTCGCTACGCCCAAGTTGTAGTACAGCTTGAAATCCTCCGCGTCGATCTTGGCACGAGCCTTCGCCGCGAGATCGAAGAAAACGGCCGCCGCCTTCCAATCCTTCCTCTTCAGGCTCTCCCCGCCCAGGGCTTCTATCACGCCGTAGTTCGTGGGGTCTTCTTCGACGAGGCGGTTGAATTTCGATACCGCTTCCTCGACTCGACCCAACTTGACCAGCACTCTCCCCGTGGATTTCAAGGCGTCGATGTAATGCTTGTCCGCCGGCGTAGCCAGCTCGAGAACCTTGTCGAGGGCCGTCAAGGCTTTCTCGAGATAGGTGGAATCCTGATCGCCGAGGCGCGAATAGGCTACTCCCAGGTTATAGTAGCCGATGGACTGGCGGGGATCCGCATCCGTGGCCATCTTGAACTCCTTGGCCGAGGTCTCCAGATCTTGCCTGTTGAAAGCCTTCTGGCCGAGGTTGTAATGCTTGGCATAATTATGCCTTATGTTGTCGTTGACCATCTTCTTCTTCTTGGGATCGAGCTTCATGGACTTCATGAAATAATCGTAAGCAAGCCCCACGCTATCCAGCTCGCTGTAGGAAACCCCCAATTGAAAGTACGCTTCCGCGTCGTTGGGGTTTTGCTGGAGAGCCTTCTTGGAGAGTTCAATGGCCAATTCGTAATTGCCTTCCTGGTTCCTGAGTTTCGCACTGGTCGTGGCTACGGACTGGCATCCATAGAAAACCGCAGCGGCCAGCAAGACGGCGCAGACCAGGCTTAGCGTGATCTTCATTAAAATCCTCCCATCAACGTGATCGATTGTTTCGAGAAAACGCCCGCAACATTCAACAACCTGCGTGTGAATGAACCGGAATTGAAAAGCAGCCTCCCACGTATACCCGGACTTAGCAGGTAACGCACGAAATCTCAAGTACGAAATGTATGAGATCGTTGATTAACCAAAAGTCACCAGAGTGGAATCAAAATGATAAAGCACTTCGAGGGTGTTTCCATGGCTTATATAAGCCCTTTTCCGGTGGGTGTCAAGCCATTTTGTGCCTATTCAGAGGAAAGACTGGGGATCCACGTCCCACCTGAGTTCCAGCGCCCCTCGCCCCTTCGTGCTTCTTCTCACTTCCTCGTACATTGCCAGAACCTTCCTCTTGTCCTGAGGGGAGAGATTCCCCTTGATCAGGATCTGCCTTCGGTAGCGTCCCTTCATCCTTTCTATGATAGGAGGGACCGGTCCCAGCACTTCGACGGCGGCACCCGCCAGCTCGTCCCTCAGGTCCTCGGCCCAGGCCTGCGCAACCCTTTCGACCACCTGCGCGTTCGGCCCCATGCAGACGGCCGAAATCAACCTGGAGAAAGGGGGATAGCGGAGCCTTCTCCGCACGGTGAGTTCCTCCGACATGAACCCCTCGTAATCGTGGTTTCCCAGGAACTTGAACAAATAATGATCCGGCATGTAGGTCTGGATGACCACGTCCCCGCGGCCGCCCACGCGCCCGGCCCTGCCCGAGACCTGCAACAATTGTTGAAAGGTCCTCTCCGTCGATCGGAAGTCGGGGTAGGCCAACTCCTCTTCGGCCGATAGTATCCCCACCAGTTTCACGCCGGGGAAGTGATGCCCCTTGGTGACCATCTGGGTCCCCAGCAGTATCTTGTACTCGCCCGTGCCGAATTTTTCCAGGATCCTCCTGTGGCCCTCCTTGCCCCTGGTCGTATCGGCATCCATCCTGAGAATGCCCGCGCCGGGAAAGAGGCCGGCGAGGTCGACCTCCAGCCTCTGCGTGCCGACGCCTGCGAAAAGCAGGCCGGGCGAGCCGCACTCGGGGCAGGCCGTGCCGGCCCTCGTATTGAAACCGCAGAAATGGCACTTCAACTTCTTGTCGACTCTATGATAAACCAAAGATATGTCGCAATTTGTGCACTTGGCCGTCCATCCGCAAGCCCGGCACCGCGCCAGGCGGGCATGCCCGCGCTTGTTGAGAAAGAGTATGCTCTGGGCCCCGCTGGAGACACATTTCTCCAACCGGTCCAGGAGAAACGCCGAGAACACTCCGCTTTCCGGCTCCTCGTTGCGCATGTCGACTACGTGAACGCGCGGCATGGGGATTCCGCCTATGCGCCCCGACAGTGACAGATAGGTATACTTGCCGGCCTTCGCGTGGTGGAAAGATTCCGCCGACGGGGTGGCCGATCCCAAGAGGACGGTCAGGCCCTCGAGCTTGCCCCGCATGAGGGCGATGTTCCTCGCGTGGTACCTCGGCTTGTCTTCCTGCTTGTAAGAATCGTCCTGCTCCTCGTCCACGATCACGAGCTTGAGATCCCTAACCGGGCTGAAGACCGCCGAGCGCGGTCCCAGGACGATCCGAACTTCGCCTTTCTCCACTTTCTTCCAGATCCGGTGGCGCTCAACTCCGGTCAGCCTGCTGTGAATCACTTCCATCTCGTCGCCGAAAGCGGAACGATAGCGCACCAGGGCCTGCGGTATGAGCCCTATCTCGGGCACGAGGATGATGCATCCCCCTCCTGCTCTGACCACGGTCTTCGCCGCGCGGATGTAGACTTCGGTCTTGCCGCTCCCCGTGACTCCGTGAAGGAGGAAAGGCCGGAATCCCCCGGCAAGGATCGCCTTTTCCACCTCCGCGAGAGCCCGTTTCTGCGCACCGGTCAGGCGCGTTATCTTGCCTTCCATCACTTCGAGCGACGACCTCTCATACTCCGACCCGTCCGGCGTGGTTTTTCTCCGCACCCTCCTCGGGCCCTTGACGCCGGGCGGTAGAATCGATGCCAATGCCTCGCCGAAGGCGCATCCATAATAATCCGCCATCCAGCGGGCCAGCTTGAGAAGAACTTCGGGGAGACGAACGTCGAGTACATTGCCTATAGGGCGGGTATCCGGCACCTCGCTCTTCGCCGCGAGCGCCGTCACGAACCCCACGAGCGTTCTCGACCCGAACGGAACTTCCACGCGCGATCCGACCTCCAGGCCTTCCGCGTCGTCGGGGATTGCATAAGTGAAGATCTTGTCTACGGGGACAGGGAGAGCTACCTTGGCGAATCGCTTACTTGCGGAGGGATGAAGCAGTCTTTCCTTTTGCATCGCAAGGATTATAATCCCCGCAACGCCGGCAGGCAAGACTCCTGAGCAACAAGCATTGGATCGTCCATAGATTCATCGTTCATTTCCTGCATCCCAGGATCTCCTGGATTCTCCCTATCAGGCTGTTTGGACTGAAAGGCTTCACGATATAGTCGATAGCCCCGACTTCGAAGCCCAGCCTTCTATCCACGTCGCGGCCCTTGGCCGTCAACAGGACCACGGGGATGTCCTTGGTCTCGGGAAGTTTCTTCAGTCTCCTGCAGGTTTCATAGCCATCGAGCACCGGCATCATGATGTCGAGCACGATCAAGTCCGGCTTTTCCTGCTTCGCCTTTTCGATGGCCAGTTCTCCGTTGTTGGCCGTTATCACCTCGAATCCTTCCGCTCCGAGGCTGAAATCGAGGATATGAAGTATGTAGACTTCGTCATCCACGACCAGGATCTTGCCCTTGTGCATTTCATCCCTCCTTTGCGTTCGCGACCTTGCCGGTCGCACTCACGGTCACTTCCGTGTCTTTGTTTTCTCGGTCGGTTTGCACGCCCGTCGACTCCTCGGCGCGGCACTCGCCCATCGCCTCGACAAAAGCCGCCACCACGTCCGGGTCGAAGAACGTGTTCGCCCTGTGCTTGAGAACCTCTGTCGCTTCGTCTATGCTGTAACGCTTCTGGTAAGGCCTCCGGGAAGTGAGCGCCCGGAACGAGTCGGCGACCCGTATTATCCTGGCTCCTATGGGTATCGTCTTGCCGGAAAGCCTTCCGGGATAGCCCGTTCCGTCGTAATTCTCGTGGTGATAGAGAACGATGTCCTTGACTTTGGGCATGCCCTCGATGGTGTTCAGCATCTCGATCCCCGAGATGGTATGGTTCTCGATCTTGAGCCAATCCTCATCGGTGAGCTCGGAAGGCTTCTTGATGATGTTGCACCCCGTTTCCAGGAGACCCACGTCATAGATATTGAGAGCATATTGAAGCACGGCCTTCTCCTCCTCGCTCAACCCGAGTTTCTCCGCCGTCTTGGCCACCAACCTGGACAGGTCGAATTCGCTTTGAACATCGATGTAACGCTTCGTATCCAAGATGGATTTCATCGTTTTCCTGATCCTCGCGAAATCTTCGGACACGTTGGTGTATTCTTCCAGCTTCTGCAGCGCGTGCGACACCCTTTCCACGAAAAACTCCAACAGGTTCTTGTCTTCCTCGTCGAACTTGTCCTTTTTTATCGGATTGGCCACATTGACCACGCCTACGACCTCGCCTTTGATCCTGACCGGAACGGAAAGGAATGATTTCGACTCGTATGCGATCCCGTTGTTGTTCCTTATCGTTCGGGGATCCCGCTCGATGTCCTCCACGAGCAGCGTTTCCCCCTCCTGAACCACCCTGCCGGATATCGAATCACCGACTTTGACCCTTGCGCTCTCCACGATCTCCTCGCCGATCCCCACGGCGCTCTCGATCTTCAGCTCCGTGCGCGACATGTCGAACAGCATGAGCGAAGCCCTCTTGACCAGCAACAGTTCCGCCACCATCTCGATCAAGAGCTCCAGGTACCGCTCCACTTCGAAGCGGCTCGCTGGACCACTCAGGTCCATTGCCTTGGTCCGCACAATGGCCTGCTTCTTCGGGATGATCGCCACGAACCGGGCGCCGCCGCCTTCCACGTTCTCGACCCATATTCGTCCATCGTGCCATTCAACGATATTCTTGCAAAGAGCCAGGCCGAGGCCGGAGCCGCCGTGCCTTCGCGTGCTCGAGCCGTCCGCCTGGTGGAAATGCTCGAATATCTTTTCCATCTGGTCCTCCGGCACCCCTATTCCGTTGTCCTCGACGGTTATCCGCGCGGATACCATTTCGTCTTCGAGGCGGACCTTCACCCTGCCCCCTTCCTCGGTGAACTTGAAGGCGTTGTCGAGCAGGTTGAGAAGGAGCTGTTTTATCTGGCCGCGGTCGGCCCGGATCTTCACGTCCTTGGGGGGAAGAACAAGTTCGAGATCGATGTTCTTGCTCGAAAAACGCCGCCCCATTTCGTTGACCGCTTCTTTGAGAGTATCGATCAGGCTGCAATTCGTGCGTTTGAACTTGATGGCACCCGATTCCATTTGGGAGAAATTGAGGATGTCGTCTATCAGCGACATCAACCTGTCGCTCTCCTGGTCGATGACCCCGAGGAACTCCTTTATGATTTTGCGGTCTATCTTGTCGGCGTTCCTTATCAGCGCCTCGCAGTAGGCCTTTATGGAAGTCAGCGGAGTCTTGAATTCGTGCGATATGGTCGCGACGAAATCCGATTTCATCTTGTTCAAGCTCTCCAGCTTCTCCATGTAGATCTTGAGCTTCTCGTTCTTTTCCTCGAGCTCCTTGAACAACTTGGCGTTGTTTATGGCGCTCACCGCCAGCGCCGCCATGCTCTCGAGGTTTTCGATCACGTCGGCGACGGGCGTGTCGATATGCCCCGGGTCTTCCACGGAAAGGTAGCCGATCAACTTGTCCTCGTCCTCATCCACCAGGGGCACGATCAGCATGTCGATCTCCCGCCAGGTATCATCCACGAGCATCTTTTCGTCTCCGTCCACATCCTCGCCGTACCAAGGCGAACTGTTCCGGATGAAGTAGCTCTTGCTGATCTTGAAACGCGGCTCGATCATCTTCTCGAACTCGGACCTCGGGATCCTGTAGTTGATCACCGTGTCCTTGACCTCGTCGCTCAATCCAACGTAAGCTTTCGATTCGAAACTCTGGCTCTTCTCCGTGAGAAGCCTCAATATCACGGTCTTGAACCCAAGGTTCTCGCGGACGAGCTCCACTATCATCTGCAGCAACTCCTTGAGATCCCTCTTCTTCTGGATGGCCAATCCCATGGTCAGCGCCTTCTCGAGGCTTTCCGCCTTCCGCAGGAATTGCCTGCTCTGCCCCTTGAGTTTCTTGATGAGCTCGCTGTTGTCCTCGAGCATCTGAGTCGTCAGTTCGTGCAATCTCGCCAACTCGTCTCTCGTCCTCTCCGCCTCTTCGAGGCTTTGCTCGGCTTTGCTCCTGTATCTCAGCCGCTCCTGCACCCGTCTCTTCTGAAACCCGGAGAGAAGCGACAGGACCAGCACCAGATCGAAAGAACGCGACACCCCAAGGAGCTCGGGCGTGATCCGCCCGGCGAAAGCATGCATATAATGGAACAGCGCCCACCCGAGACTGAATACGATGCTGGAGAAGATCACTGCACGCCTGATCCCGCCTTTGGTGAATGATATGGAGGGGACCCACATGGCGAAGATCCCGGTCGCGGCGGCGAGACACGCGAAGCTCACCAGCTGAACCGAGTCGAAACCCGTGCCGAAAGCCAGGCACAGCGCAAGGTAGAACACCGCGCCTCCAAGGGCGCTGTAAACGGAATACAGGAAGAACCTACGCGCGTGCCCGCGCCCCGTATCCACCTCTTCTTCGCCGGGACGATCATCAGAATTCCTTCTCAGCACCAATACCGAAAAAAGGCCGGTGAAGAAAAGCGCCGTCGTATTCAAGACAAGGGCGAAACCCGTCCAGAAGGACGTCGGCTCGATCTTGTCGACCTGGATGGCGACGCTGATGACCCGGGCGAAGTAGAGCGCCAGAATGCTCAATACCGCCGCGACGACCCGATTGCTGATCGAAGAGCGCTTGTCCATAAACAAGCCGATAGCCCAGATGCCCACCAATACGCTCATCAGCACGAGGTAATCCGCGTTCATCGTCGCGGAAGTATATATGTCACTCAAGAAGCCCATGCGTTCTCCAGCGCGGCTCGCCTATCCGGATCCGACCCCGACCTTGAGGCGCTTCTTGAAACGCCGCGTTTGCGACGAGGAAAGCTGCCCTTCGCTCCTCAGCACTTCGATGAACGCCTCGACGACCTCGCGGTCGAACTGCTTGTCCGCGCAGTCGATCAATTCTTTGATCGCTTCCTCGGGGCTGATTCTCGTGCGATAGGGTTTATCCGCCGTCATCGATTGATATGCATCCAGCACCGCCAGGATCCTCGAACCTATGGGGATCTCGTTGCCCTTGAGACCCATCGGATATCCTTTGCCGTCCACGCGCTCGTGGTGATAGAGGATGATGTTGCTGGCCAGTTCGACGAACTCCAACGGCCTCATGATCTCGGTGCCGTGCTCCGGATGTCTTTCTATCTCCCTGCGCTCTTCGGTCGTGAGGTTGAGCGCCTTGTTCAGTATCTCGTCGCTGATCTTGGTCATGCCGATATCGTGTACGCTCGCCACGTACTGGATCACTTTCACTTCCTTGTCGCTCAATCCCATCTTCCTGCAAAGCTTGACGGTAAGATTGACGAGCGCCTCGATGGATTTGACTTTCTGCTGGTTTTCGAGCATTTTCTTGAACGCCTCGATAGTATCCTCGAACAATTCGTTCGTATCCGACGCTTTCCTTACCCTCTCGAGCGCACGCGATATCCTTTCGCTGAACGAAATCAGCAAGTTCATGTCGTCATTGTTGAACGGTTTCCCCGAGGTCTTGTTGTTGACGTTGATCACGCCGACCACGATGTTGTTCACGTACAGCGGAACGCTCAAGAGCGACATGGTCTCGTACTGCGGATTGTTGATGCACGTATAGACCTCGTTCTGCTCGATGTTGTCTATCAGCAGTGGCGCCCCGCTTTCCGCCACCTTGCCCGCGATGCCCTCGCCCAGCTTGACGCGGGCCTGTTCCACGATCCAGTCATCCAGTCCGTATGAAACCTTTATGAAGAGCTCCTTGCGGTTCTCGTCGAGGAGCATCAAGGACACGATCTTGGCGGACAGGAGATCCGCTATCATCTTCACTATGAGTTCGAGCATTTCATGGAGTTCTTCCTTGGCACTGATTATCTCGGACAGGTATCCGAGCAGGTCGTTCACGCAATGCTCCTTGGGAATCGTGAAGGTGAACTTGCTCCCCTTGCCCGGTTTGCTCTGCACGGTGATGGTGCCGCCGTGTTGTTCCACGATGTTCTTGACGATCGCCAAGCCGAGCCCCGCGCCCTCGTACTTGGTGGCCTCTCCGTTGCGAACCCTGAAGTATTTTTCGAAAATCCGCTCGAGTTCCTCTTCCGGGATTCCGATGCCTTCGTCTTCTATGCTTATCGCAAGCTCCACCGCTTCTTCTTCGACGCTGATCGTGATCGTGCTCCCCTCCGGCGAATACTTCACTGCATTGCTTATCAAGTTGATGAACACTTGTTTCAAGAGATCCGGGTCCGCGTCGACGTTGGGAACGTCATCGGGGATCATCATCACGATCTTGGTCTTCTTCTCGCTGAGCGACGGCTGCATCATCGAGACCACCTCCCGGATCAACTCCTCTATGCCGAACTTCTTCCGGTTGAGCGGTCTCTGGCCGAACTCTATCTGCGAAACGTCCAGGATATCCCTCACTATCTTGATCAGCCTGTCGGTCTCCTTCATGACGATCTCGAGGAACTGCTTCTTCTGATGGAAGTTCGGATCGTCTATGCACTCGTAGAGCGTCTCCACGTAAGCCTTCATCGAAGTCAACGGGGTCTTGAGCTCGTGCGACACGTGCGACACGAAATCCGACTTGAGATAATTGGTCTTCTCGAGATTCTTTATGGTCTTTTCGTAGTGGCGGATCTTTCTCTCCAGCGATTCGTAGAGACGGCTCTTTTCTATCGCCACCGTCAATTGATTGCTCAATATCGCCAGGAGCTTTATGTGCTTCTTCTTGAATTTCTTGGCTACGAAATCGCCCGTGTAGATGACACCGATCACCTGGTTGCCGTTGATCAACGGATAACCGACGAGCGATCTTATCTTGCTGTTGATGAGAAAATCGCTGTTGCGCGTCCTTCTGTCCTTGAGAACGTCCTCCACTACGACGTGCGTCTGGTTGTGGTAGATCCATTCGGACAGCCCCTCGTGCCTTATCTTGTTGCCCAGTCGCGCTTGATCCTCCTTGTTTATTCCAACGAACACCGACTCCGATATCTCATGCTTGTTGTTGAAGAGGACTATGCTGGCCCACGGCTGTGAGAGCAGCAAGGTGGCTTCCTTGGCGACGATCTTGAGCATCGTGTCGAGGGAAATGACGGAGTTTATGCCTATGCTGATGTCGAACAATCTCGTGAGTTCGACCACCCTGTCGTCCGCGTCGAGCGGCTTGGCGCAAAGCTTGAACAGGGCGCTCCTGAGCCTGTCGCGGAACAGGTTCGAGACGTAAAAGATAAGGCTCAACAAGGCCCCGAGCACGAGTATCGCGCCGATGTAGTAATGTGGGTTGAGATAGGTCTCATCCATGAATGCGTAGCAGTTGTGGTGCGGGATGAGCTGTTTGAGTTCGAGATACCCCAAGCCGGCCGTTGCGAACATCGCCGGCAGAAAGAAGTAGAGGATTCCGTCCCGCAACGAGATCAGATTGATCGCGAAAAACAGCGGAGCGGCGAGCAGGAAGAGAAACGGACTCTGCACCGTGCCCGTGAAATAGATAAGCAGTTCGACCGATATGAGGTCGATGTAACACGAATACCACGTCCTGGCCGTCTTGACCTTCGTCGGCGACCAGGAGAGTCTCTTCCCGATGCGTGCCCACAGGATGTTGCTGTAGTACTGCAGGAAAGCCGAGGCCAGGAACAAGGACAGGAGCAGGTCGGTCTTCAGATTGAAATGGGCTAAGGAGTGCGCCAAGAAGACTATGGCGAATATGGAGAACAACTCCATGATCCGCAGGTTGGCCAGGCTGAAGAAGCCTGGGCTGAAAGAAACCCTGGGCGATGCCGATCTGCTACGTGAAACAGCCATCAAAGAATTATCCTGTCAGAATCGTTCTCTACTATCGGCACCATTACGTACACCGTGGTGCCGGTTCCTTTCTCGCTCGTCACTGAGATCTCGCCTTGGTGAAGCTCGACCAGGCTCCGAACGAGCGTAAGTCCCAATCCCGTCCCTTCGGTCCTGTCGCTGTGCAACCGCACGAACGGGCTGAAGATCTTCTCGAGGTATTCCTTGGGTATTCCCACCCCCCGGTCCGTCACTTGAATCCGCATCAGTTCCCTGTCGCGAAGCTTTCTCTTGTCCTGTACTCTTTCCACTTCGACCAGCACCTTGCTCCCCTCGCTCGAGTAGATGAGAGCGTTCTCCACCAGATTGGCTACGATCAACCTGAGCGCGTCCGGGCTGAAGAAAATTTCTTCCATCCGGGGCGAAACGTGAACCTCCACGCGATCACGAGCACCGTATTTCGCGGGAAGCCCGTCTATCACCTCTGCGAACAGCTTGCCGACCTCGATCCTCGCCGAAGGGAGAACTTCTTCCTCGCCGTCGATCTTGAGAAGCGCCAAGAACACCTGGTTCAACTCGCGCAAGAGCTCGCACTCTCGCCGAGCCTTCTTGAGATTGTCGATCGCCGCCGCCGTCGACTTGCTTTTTCGACGGGCTTTTCCTTCCAACATCTCTATCGCCAGGTCGAGATAGCCCGTTATCGCGGTCGTGGGTTTCTTTATTTCGTGGCCCATCACCAGCCGCGAAGACAGGAGGATGTTCTCGTACCTCCTGAGCCGCCGCCGCAGTGAGTCGGCTTCCCGGCGGGCTTCATTGAGTAGATTCGTCATCGCTTCGGCGTTCGATTTCTCAACATCGATTTTCATGGCGCTTTCTCCGGGAATAACGGGTCGTGATCACTATTCGTGAACCTTCTTCGGAAGCAGGTCCTCCTGCCTGCGCTCTTTCACCACCACGCTGCCCCTTATTTTCTTGCCGTACTGCTTGAGTTCGCTCGCTATGTCGTTTATCT
Source organism: uncultured bacterium (assembly GCA_964464035.1). GTDB lineage: Bacteria > Krumholzibacteriota > Krumholzibacteriia > WVZY01 > WVZY01 > CAYXEN01. The sequence continues at coordinate 30,253 of CAYXEN010000012.1, forward strand.
CCGCAAAGTGCTGAATCCTGTCGTCGCTGCTGACGACCAGAGCCACCGTAACCGCCATGTTCGGTATGCGCATGATTTCTCCCTGGCGGTTCCTGACTTCCATGTAGCCGCGCTTTACGTCTTCCTCGTCGAGGAGAAAGAGCGCACTCTTGTCGAATTCATCGATGATGTATCTGGCCATGAACTCGGCCCTGGCCGGATTGGTGATCATAACGAAATCGTCGCCGCCCACGTGCCCGATGAAATCCTCCTTGCTGCCCAACTTCTCGACGGTCTTGACGAGAATCGAGGCGAGAAACGATATGGTTTCGTCACCCTTCTGGTAGCCGTAGTAATCGTTGAACCCTTTGAAATTGTCTATGTCGATGTACAAGAAGGCGAACGGTTTGCGCATGCTGATCCGTCGCATCAGCTCGCGCTCTATCGCCGTGTTGCCGGGAAGGCCGGTGAGAGGATTCGCCTCCTTCTGCCTGACGTTCCATTCGAGCACGTTGCGCACGCGGAGCAGCAGTTCCTCGTTGGAATAAGGTTTTACCAAGTAATCGTTTGCACCGCCCTCCAAGCCCTTGACCCTTTCCGAGAGGTCGCTCTTGGCGGTCAGCATGATCACCGGTATCTGGCTCAAGCGATAGTCTTCTCGCATTTTGCGACAGACGTCCAGGCCGCTGAGCTCCGGCATCATGATGTCGAGGATCACGAGATCAGGGTGGAGTTCTTCGACTCGCTTGAGTGCTTCACGCCCGTTCCCGGCCGTTGCCACCTGATAGCCCGCCTTCTCCAGCGTAAACCGCAGTATCTGGAGGATATGGGGTTCGTCGTCGCACACCAGAATCTTGAACGACGACGTTTCACGCATGTGCATTTCCTCTCCAATTGTTAGAATTCCATTTAGTTACGGGCGATTTCGCAATAAATATGCCAAGGCGAGAGCGGCGACCGAGGCGCCGCCCGGGGCGCGCAACAAGCGTTCCTGCAAGGGATTCTATGGAGGAAAAGAATGCCGTACCGGGGCGGGACAGGCGACCTTTGCGTCGCCCCGAGTACAAATGCGAAGGCCCGCCGGAAAGACTTCAACGAACGGGGTTCATCGGGGCAATGAGGTTGCTAACGCCATGATTCTATGCTTCCCCGGGCGAACACATCGAGGTCGATACCGTCTTCGCGTTCCAGGGACAGGCGTTTCTCGGCGGCACACGCCACCATGGCGCCGTTGTCGGTGCAATACTCGACCTGGGGGGCATGGAACTCGAGCCCTCTCTCCCCGCATGCTTCTCTCAACGCCTTGCGGAGAGCTTCGTTGGCTGCCACGCCTCCGGCCAGGTAGACGTGTTTCGCTCCGCTTGCACCGGCGCATGCCATGGTCTTCCCAACGAGGGGTTCGATTATCGCGGCCTGGGCCGATGCGGCGATGTCGGCGACTTTTTTTTCGTCGAGCTTCCCCGTCCCCTCCACGTGCAACCTCACCGCGGTTTTCAACCCGGAGAAACTGAAATCATGATCGCCGCTGTTCATCATGGCGCGGGGGAAACAAACAGCATCGCTTCGCCCCTTCCGGGCGGCCCTCTCGATGGCCGGACCTCCCGGGTACCCAAGGCCGAGCAGCTTTGCAATCTTGTCGAAAGCCTCGCCGGCGGCGTCATCGCGCGTCGACCCGAGGAGCAGATAGCGCCCGATGTCGTCCATCCTGTAGAGAACCGTATGACCGCCGGAAACGACGAGAACCACCGCGGGGAACTGGAGTTCCCCCCCTCCCAACGCATTGGCCATTATGTGGGCTTCTATGTGATGGACACCCGCCAGCGGCACGCCGAGCCCCAGAGCCAGCGCCTTGGCGAACGCCACACCCACGAGCAGGGAACCGATCAGGCCGGGGCCGTTGCTCACCCCTATGCCTTCGATCTCGTTTTCACGGATGCCGCCGCGCGAGAGCACTTCCTTGAAAACGGGAAGGATCGTCTTCATGTGGGCGCGCGAAGCCAACTCGGGGACCACGCCGCCGTACTTCTCATGGACCAACTGGGAGGAAGTGTACTGAGCCAAGAGACCGCTCTCGCGGGAATAGAGTGCGAGGGAGGTGTCGTCGCATGACGTTTCGATTCCAAGAACCAGCATCACGAGCTCCGAGTGAGGGGAAATGAGGCCGGGCGCGCCGCTTCGAAACCGGGGACGATGCGCGGGAAGGCCCGGCGGTGGGGGCCGATCTCAAAGGACGCTGTCTCCGCTCTCGCCCGTCCTGATCCTTATTGCGTCTTCCACGGCGGAAACGAAAATCTTTCCGTCGCCGACTTCCCCCGTGTGCGCGACCTTCGTGATCACTTCGATCACCTGTTCGGCCATATCGTCGCGCACCACGATCTCCAGCTTGCTCTTGGGGAGAAAATCGACCCTGTATTCGCTTCCACGATAGAGTTCCGTGTGCCCCTTCTGCCTTCCGAATCCCCGCACCTCGGTGACGCTCAATCCCTTCACCCCGATTTCCATGAGAGCGGACTTGACGTCGTCCAGCTTGAAAGGCTTGATGTATGCTTCGATTTTCTTCATCTGCAGGATACCTCGCAGACTCATTCCGGGACGCGGCGACGTTCGGCTACGCCGAACCATCCGGACACGCAACGAGCGATTCCGGTCGGGCGCCTCCGGTCAAGCCCAATATAGAATAAGGTAGTCAGGAGCCGGCATCAAGTGATATGTTGGGGCCGTCAACCCAGGCTAAAAGCGATGAGAGACCGATCGATCGGCCGCATAAAGAAGCTGGCTCTCGACGCCTTGAAGGAAGTCGACAGCGAAACCATCCGGGAGCGACTAAGGCCCATTCGCCCGGTGTCGAAAAACGCGGCCGACTACTTCGCCGCCCTGGCGAAAAGGTTGTGCGTCGACGATTCATCGCTCGAGCGGTTCTCGCGGATGATATCCGCCTTTCTTCTGGGCCCCGACCCCGAAGGTTCTCTTCTCAACCTCATTCGTTACCTCGATGCAACCACTTCGACCGGCGCATTCCTCAACATGATCGCGGACAGCGGGCCGATGCTCGAAATGCTGGCGGTCACTTTCGGATCGAGCCGCTACATGGCGGACATCATCATCCGCAACCCGGGTCTTCTCTACTGGCTCATCGCGAAGAGCACGTGGGAAAAGGAAGACACCGTCGACGATCTCGTGCGTGACATCAACGACGAAATCGCGAAGTTCAACACGAGGCAGGGCAAGCTCGACGCGCTCAAGAGATTCCACCGCAAGATGATTCTCAAGATCGGAGTCCAGGACCTCCTTGGAGAACGCTCGATGGAGAAGACGACGGCGGGCCTCAGCGACCTCGCCGAGGCCGTCGTGAGAGTCGTCCTCGACGTCGCGAGCGAAGAAAGCCTCCTTCGCAGCCCGGACGACGAAGCCTCACGGGGGGGCGGCCCGAGGTTTTGCGTGATAGCCATGGGCAAGCTGGGCGGCCGCGAACTCAACTACAGCTCTGATATAGACCTCGTCTACATTTGCGACAACCTCCCCGAGAAAGAGCTCGAAGCATACCATCACCTGGCCGAGAGACTCACCGCCGACCTGAGCGAAGCAACGGACGAAGGTTATCTCTACCGGGTGGACCTCCGCCTGAGACCCGACGGTACGGCGGGCCCGATCGTGAACACCCTGGCGTCGATGAGGATATACTACGAGCAGAGAGGGAGACCGTGGGAATTCCAAGCCTATCTCAAGGCCAGACCCGTAGCCGGCGATCTCGAACTGGGCAGGAAGTTCCTCCGGTTCATCTCCGGCCTCATCTACAACCCTTCCTCGCCCTATTCCCCGGTCGCGGACATCTCCCTCTTGAGAGAGCGGATCCAGGAGAGCATCACTTTCCGGGACAAGGCCTTCAACGTAAAACTCATGGAAGGAGGCATCAGGGACATCGAGTTCATCGTCCAGACCCTCCAGCTTCTTCACGGCTCGACGGTGAAGGCGATCAGGGTCACCAACACGACCGAGGCGGTCGGCAGGCTGCTCGCCAACAAGTTGATCAAGAAATGGGAAGCAGACATTCTGCTCCAGGCGTATCGATTCCTGAGACTCGTCGAGCACAGGCTCCAGATGATGCACCAGTTGAAGACCCACACGATCCCCCGCTCCGAAAACGACATGAGGCTCCTCGCCGAGAGGGTATCCAGGGGGCCGCTCGGAAGATTCACGATGGAGCAATTCCTCGAGAGCCTCACTTCGCATCTGAACAAGATACGGATAATGAGCGACAGTTTCTTCGCCGGCAAGGAACCCCGTGATACGTCACTCCTTCTCGTCCTGCCCGCCGGGGATCGCAGGGTCAAACGCATTCTCGCCCGCTACGGGATAGAGGACGCCAGGCGCGCTCTCGACGTGATCCACAACCTCGCCTTCGGGTCTTTCCCCGATCTCCTGGACAGAAGAGCGCGCATAGCGCTCGAAGACCTCCTCCCCCGCCTTCTCGAAGAGACTTCCCTCACGGGCGAGCCCACCCGCACCCTCGCCGGCCTGGCGAAGATCTCCCGCGCGAGCGGCAACGAACGATCCTTCTACCGCTTCATGCACGACGAGGACGCGATGCGGCGCTTGCTCGTCGCCATGGCGGGAACGTCGTCGCTCATGGCCGCGCGACTCAGCCTGCACCCCGAGGTGATCGACAGCCTGATGGAAGACCCCGAAGAACACCTGAAACTCCGCTTGGACGAATTGCCGGCCATGAACCTCAGCCCCCCGGAGAGCGCGGGGAAAAAGGAACTCGCCGCCTTCGCAGACAGGTTGAAGTCGGAGAAACACCGGATCGAACTGGCCGCTTTCGCCGTGGACTTGAAGCGAGGATCCCTGCCCGACGCCCTGTCGCACGCGATGGCGGTGTTCGCGACGCGCGTGGCGGGCGGACTCTTCCAGTCCCTCGGCTGCGCCGAAAAGGCCGCGCTGTTCGCACTGGGATCCTACGGCGTCGGAGAACCCAGGCCGGCGAGCGACATGGATCTGATAGTCGTAGCACGGCCGAAGTCGGGCGCCGAGCAGATCGAACACATAGCCAGAAAAGTACGACTGATGAACGAGATCCTTACCGGGCACCAGGTTCTGAAGCTGGACTTCCGGCTCCGCGGCGAGGGGGCCAACGCCCCTCTTCTCCAGGACCTGGATTACTACACGGATTACTTCGCCCGCAGGATGTCCCCTTGGGAAAGAATCGCCCTCGCCAAGTGTTCCTTCGTCTGCGGCTCTAAGCCCACCGCCGACGCGTTTCTCGGGAAGCTCGCCTCGATTGCTACGAGGCGGTTTTCGCCGGACGAAGTCACCGAGATACTCGAGATGCGCGCCGCCCTGGAGGCCAAGGTCAAACCTTCCGCGGCGACCTGGGAGACGAAGAGATCCCGCGGGGGCAGATACGACATCGAATACATGTGCGGCGTAGGACTCGCAGCTTCCGGCTTTCGTTACGAGGACCTCGGGATGAACACAAAGGAAAGAATCGACGCGATGAGCGACATGGGGCTCATCGACCGGGAGGAGCGCGACTCTTGCCGCGACGCGGTGGACCTCTTCACGCTGGTGGAATTCCTCATGGAACTCCAGGAATTTCCGCCGCCGAGAACGAAAGAACAGAGGAACCGGCTCAACGTCTACATGAAGCGGACATTGGCTCTTCTGGGGAAGTCGCCGGCGGGATCACCGGCCGAAGAACTCATCCTGGCCAAGACCAAGGTGCGCGAAGCCTTCGAGAATGCTTTTCGCCGGCTCGGCTGACGTCAACGATCGACTTCGAGGGCTCTTTCCAGCGTTTTCCTTATCCTTCTTATGCGCGAGGCGCTCTTGACCTTGCCGCCGCCCGCTTCCTGCACGTAGAAAGCATCGATCGCGCGGTTGGCCTCGGTGGAAATCCTCGCCCTGAAGATGCTGAGAGATTCGGCCGACAGAGCCCGCGTGATCCGGTAGAGCAGGCCCGGAACGTCGGGTGCGAAGATGTCGATTATGGTGAAATCGTTGGAAAGATCGTTCTCGAATTCCACCTTGATGGGAACCGGGATGGTCGTATCCCTTCTTCGCTTCCACCGGGATATGTGGCGTTCGAACGCCTTGCGGATGTCTTCCCTTCCCGCCAGGACGTCGTCGAGGTCGGACTGGATCTTGGCGATCCTCGCCTCGTCGATCGGGGAAGATTCGACGAGGCTTTCCACCTGGAAGATATCTATCACCTTGCCGTCCCCGCGCGTGAAGGCGAAAGCGAAGAGTATGTTGAGGTCGTTAACCGCGAGCACTCCGCAAAGTTCGGACAAGCGGTAAGGCTTGTCGAACGTGCAGAAGGTCACCTCGGCGGTGGTTCTTCCCTTCTTCACCGCCACGGTGCCCTTGCATCCGTCCAGGCGGTCGATCAGCTCCATGTGCCGCCTCACCTGCGATGGGTTCATCGTCAGCAAGTACCTGCCGGGAAGCAGATCGAGGTGGGCGAGAGCCCTTCGCTTTTCCGATCCCTCGGCGAAGGCGCGGAGGATCGCCCGCTTGCGGGCCTTGTAAACGGCGTCCGGCTTCTTGTCCTTCTTCGCCATGAACTGGTAGGACTTGAGGTAGAGGTTCCAGAGAAGACTTCCCTTCCATTTCGTCCATACGATCGGAGAAGTCGCCTTCAGGTCGGCGTAGGTCAGGAGCGCGAGGAGCTTGAGATTCGTACGGTTCTTCACGCGCGCGCAGAAAGCCTGAAGGGTGCCGATATCAGTTGGGTCCCTCCTCTGGCTGAAATGCGACATCAGAAGATGCTTCTCGATCAGGAACGAGACGGACTCCGTGGTATCGGAGTCGACCCGGAGACGTTTCAGGATCTTTCGGGCCAGCACGGCGCCTTTCTTCGCGTGCCCCCTTCCCTCGACCTTGCCTATGTCGTGAAGAAACGCCGCCAGGTACAGGAGGCGCTTGTCGGCCACCTCGGAATAGATCCGGGCCAGGGGGGCGGGCCTCTTGGCGTTAGAGGACGCGAGTTCCTCGAGATTGCGCACGACGCGGAAGCTGTGTTCGTCCGCCGTGTAATGATGATATAGATCGTACCTCTTGAGACACGTGAGCCGGTCGTACTCGGGGATGATCCGCCCGAGGAACCCCGTTTCGTGCATCGAGCGCAGCGCGAGCGACAGGTTTCTCCCGTTTTCGAAAAGCGAGAGGAAACTCTTGCGCATTCTCATCGTATGTGCTCGACCCTTCAAGGTCGTGTCGAGCGTTTCTTCCAGGCGCCTTTTCAGCGCCCGATCGAGTTTCAGGCCTTCCTTCTTCTGTCTTTCGAAGACATAGAGAGGTTCGCGCCGGATTCTCTCGCGGTCGAGGCGCAGCGACAGCGCTCGTACGCTGTGGGGCTTGCGCCCGCCGGTGAGAGCGCGCACGTTCCCGCCGTGTTCGAGTTCTTCGAGGACGTCCTCTATGATGTGGTAGACCGTGCGCGTGTGCATGTAGTAATCGCGCATGAAGAGCTCTACGTCGAGATGGTCCCCCCTGGCCCCGTACCCGAGACGCCTCGTGATCGTCCTCTGCATCTTGACGGTGAGGTGGTCCTGCTTCGATCGGCTGGCCAGGTGGAGTTCGACCCTCGTCCTCAGCAGAAAATCGTAGGCCCGCTCGAGTGCGGCGGTCTCGCCGGGGAGAAGAAAGCCCTTCTTTCTGAGCGCATCGAGCCCCGTCACGCCCCGGACGCCGAAAACCATCCCCATCCAGACGAGCGTTTGGTAGTCGCGAAGCCCCCCGGGACTGAGTTTCACGTTAGGTTCGACGAGCTGGTAGCTTCCCCCGTACTTGTCGTGGCGCTTGAGAGCGTCCTTTATCTTGCGCTTGATGAACAGTTCGCGATCGGACCGCTTGAGCCGGGTGATCTGCCGGCTCACCACGCGGTCGAGTTCCCGCGAACCGCAGAGCCATCGACTCTCGATGAGAGCGGTTCGCGCATCGAAGTTCCGGGCGATGACTCCTTCACTCTCGACCAGGGATTGCACGCTGTGTCCCAGCTCGAAGCCCACGTCCCAGAGAAGCCGGACGAACGATCCGGCTATCTTCCTTGCAAGCGCCGTCTTGCGCTTGCAAAGGATGAGCAGATCGACGTCGGAATACGGGGCGAGCTCCGCCCTGCCGTATCCCCCCATCGCGATGACGGCGATGCCCGTGGAGCGGGGATCGACTTCGCTCTCGCGCACTGCCCGTTCGAAAACCAGCTTCACCAGAGTGTCGACCGACGAGCTGTACGCCCTCACGAAATCCAGGCCGCTCGACCTCGATACTTCTCCGGCGATGAGATCCTGCTTGATCCGGTGGTGGTAGTTTCTGGCCAGGGCGATGAACCTGTCCAGAGGCAGGGACGGATCGGCGGCAAGCAACGCGGAATCAGGCGGACCGGTGCCACCCGCCGCCCGATTCTTCTTTTTGGTAGCAGAGGACATCAAGTCGGCTCCGGCGTTCCCGGCATCCGCCCGGTCGAATCTTCCCTCCGGAGTTCCACCCGATCATGCATCGTAGTAGAGGAAGAACTCGAAGGGATGCGGTCTCTGCGCCAAGGCCTTTATCTCCCTTTCCCGCTTGTAGTCCACCCAGGTCTGGATCACGTCTTCGGTGAACACGTCCCCTTTGAGGAGGAAGTCGTGATCGTCCTCGAGCGCTTTCAAGGCTTCATCGAGCGAACCCGGGGTCTTGGGAATGTTCGCAAGCTCCTCGGGAGGAAGATCGTATATGTTCTTGTCCAGCGGCTCCCCCGGATGAATCCTGTTCTCGATGCCGTCCAGCCCCGCCATCAACATGGCCGCGAAGGCCAGGTAGGGATTGCAGGTCGGATCGGGACAGCGGAACTCGATCCTCTTCGCCTTGGGAGACGGCGAATACATGGGGATCCTCACCGCGGCGCTCCGGTTCCGCTGCGAGTAAGCAAGGTTCACCGGCGCCTCGAATCCGGGAACGAGACGTTTGTACGAGTTGGTAGTGGGATTCGTGAAAGCAAGGAGCGCCGGGGCATGCTTGAGCAGGCCGCCTATATAATATAGAGCGGTCTCGCTCAACCCGGCGTACCCGTTGCCGGCGAAGAGCGGCTTGCCTTCCTTCCAAAGACTCTGGTGGACGTGCATGCCGGTGCCGTTGTCGTTGAACACCGGCTTGGCCATGAACGTGGCCGTCTTGTTGTGCTTCCTCGCAACGTTGCGGATTATGTACTTGTAGAGGAGGAGCTTGTCGCCCATCGTCGTGAGCCCGTCGAACTTCAGGTCTATCTCCGATTGGCCCGCAGTGGCCACTTCGTGGTGTTGCGCTTCCACCTCGCAGCCGGCGGAGATCAACGTGAGCATCATCTCGGAGCGGATGTCCTGCAACGAATCGGTCGGAGGCACGGGGAAGTAGCCTTCCTTGAAACGGGGTTTGTAACCGAGATTCGGCTCCTCGTCGCGCCCGGAGTTCCAGCAGCCTTCATCCGAGTCGATGAAGTAGTATCCCATGTTCTCCTTCTGATCGAACCTCACGTCGTCGAAAATGAAGAACTCCGCCTCGGGACCGAAGAAAGATTCGTCCGCCAGACCCGTGCTGTTCAGGTAGCGCTCCGCTTTCAAGGCGATGGCCCTCGGGTCGCGCGAGTATCTCTCCTTCGTTATGGGATCGTATATGTTGCCTATCAGGCTCAAAGTGGGTTCCTCTGTGAAGGGATCCATGATCGCGGTATCGGGATCAGGGATGACCAGCATGTCGCTTTCGTTGATGTTCCGCCAACCCCGTATGCTGGAACCGTCGAACCCCACGCCTTCTTCGAACAACTCCTCGGTCAACTGGTCGGCGGGAACGCTGAAATGCTGCCACGTTCCCGGGAAATCGAGGAACTTGAAATCGACAACGGTGACACCGTTCTCTTCGGCGAACTTGATGACCTCCTGCGGAGTTCTCTTCTTCATGGGACTCAACCTCCAGGAATTGGACACGAACCCTCGAGCCTGACCGACTCTCGATCGAGAGCCCGCCTGAAAATAAAAAAGTCTATTTAAAAGAATCCACCGTCATTGTCAACCCCGAACCGTTTTTTCATCCACCAGGACGCAAAATCCATCGGAATCCGGGCGCCGGTCCTGAAGCATTTCTTCCCCGCGGGCGGGCGCCGTCACAGGGGGATCGCAAGAGCGGGCTTCTCTAGGAAGAGCCGTACCGATCCATCTCCTCCCTCTCCTCCTCCAGCTCGGCCATGGCGCTGCCCAAGTACCAGAGGAGGTCGCCCGCCTTGACGCCGCGGAGCCCCCAGTCCTCCGATGCCAGCTCGCCGGCTTTCCCCTGGAGGAACGCCGCCAGCGCGGCGGCATCCACCGCGGAAGCCCCCTGGGCCAGAAAGCTCCCCGCGACGCCGGTCAATACGTCGCCCGTTCCTCCGGTCGCCAGAGCGGAGTTGCCGTGGAGCCCCACGAGCACCTCTCCATCCGGCGAAGATATCAAGGTAGGGGCCCCCTTGTGCAGCAACACGAGGTCGAGGCTCCCTGCGATCTCCCTCGTCACGTCTATCCTGGCCGAGGGTTCCGAGGGAATCTCCCGGGAAAGGAGCCGGGCGAGTTCGCCGGAGTGCGGCGTGATGATCAGCGGGGCCGATACGCGCGAGAGCATTTCACTCTTGTCCCGGTAGGCCGTGATACCGTCCGCATCCAATACTACCGGCTTCTCGCTCTTCGCCACGAGAGTCCTGACGAACTCATCCGTGGCTTCGTTCCTTCCCAGGCCGGGACCGACGGCCAGGGCATCCGCCCTTTCCAGGAAGGGCGAGAGGACGTCGAAAGCATCCGGCGAAACGGTTCCGTCACCCGTCTCGGGGAGGGGAACTACTATCGCCTCCTTGATACCTGCCTGCATGATCGTCCTTATTCCGGCCGGCACCGCGAGATAGACCATGCCGCAGCCTCCCCTCAGAGCCGCTTCGGCGCTCAAGAGGGCAGCACCCGTGAAGGTCCGGCTCCCGGCCACTATCAAGAGTGTCCCACACTCATACTTGTACGTGTCGGGGTCTCGCGGCGGGAGGCGCAGCGCGGCCTCTTCGTCGTCCAGGAGGTGGATGCCGGAGGAATGGGCCTCGACGACATCTTCAGGAAAACCGATATCGGCATATATCAGTTCGCCGACGTGTGACTTGCCCGGATGAAAGAAAAGCCCCAGCTTGGGACGCCCTATGGTGACCGTGTAGTCGGCTTTCACCGCTTCGCCGGGGACTTCACCGGAATCGCCGTCGACACCGGAAGGCATGTCGATGCTGACGATCGGCAATCCGGAGCGGTTGATGACCCTCACTACTTCGAGGGCCTTGCCCCTGAGAGCGCCCTTTATCCCCGTTCCAAAGAGCCCGTCGATCACAAGCTCAGCGTCGGCCAGATCCTTGTCGACCAGTTCGGGCCAGTCGGGTCTCTCCACGCTGAATTCCTTCAATCTCTTCTCGCGCTTCGCAATCTTCGCGAGCCTCTCGTAGTTCTTGAGCGAATCCATGCTGAATTTCTCCGGATGTTTCAAGAGGTGAACGGAGCAGGCGCAACCATTCTCGGTGAGATACCTGGCGGTCACGAGCGCGTCCCCACCGTTGTTGCCGGAGCCGGCGAAGATGGATATCTTGGGCCTCTCCTCACCGAGTATCCCCAGTATGAAATCGGCGACCGTCATCCCCGCCCTCTCCATGAGCTCGATGCCCGGGCAGAAACGATCGATCGTCTCCTCGTCCACCTTTTTCATCTCGGCGCTGGTCAGTATCTCCATGCTTTCCTTTCGTATCAGCCCGGTCAGGACCGCCCGTTGATGTCGTCCACGATGTCGATGAGCTCGATGATATCGTCTATCTCGTACCTGGCGTCCGACTCCTCGGTGCCGAATGTATTGCCGTAGCGGGCGAAGACTGTGGTTATACCGACCTTCGCCGCCCCGGTGATGTCGCGCTCGGGCCAGTCTCCCACCATGATCGCTTCGCTCGGTTCCACTTTGAAAGTGTCCAGCACGCGGCGGAAAGGCACAGGGCTGGGCTTGAGCTCACCCGTGTCATCGAACGTGATGACCAGATCGAAAATGTGGTGAAGCTGGAGGTAACAGAGTCTCAGCCATGCTTCCTTGCGCGGCGCATCCGAGACGACGGCAAGCTTGATACCCCTTTTCATGAGTTCGATCAACGTCACCTTGACGTGCGGGTAGAGTACGAGTGAAGCTTCCCTCGCCCTCCTGTAGGCCACTATGCCGGCGGCCTGAACCTTGTAATCAACGCGACCGAGAAGGTCTTTCAAGACCTCGTCGAATACGTACTGGAACTCGATGCCCCTCTCGTCGTATATCCGGTAGATCTTTTCTTTGATCTTGTCGGCGGGGAAAACCAAGCCGGCGTCGGTCATAGCTTCCACGGCTGCGTCCACCGCGTTTTCCTTCATCCTCTTGAAATCGGTCAGCGTATTGTCCAAATCGAAAATGGCGACTTTGATCATGGCAACTACCTGTTGGAATGCGAAGGCCGCTGGTATAATATTGGAGTGAGGAACGCCCACCCATCGGAAGCGAAATGTCGACAGAGGTAGCTTAATGGAAGAACATCCAAGGCGCAACCCGGAATTTGAAGCCCGCAATATCTTCAGCGCCGCCAACCATTACTTGATTCTTCTCTTCGGCTTGAGCTGCCTCGCCGCGAGCATTCTGCTGCAAATCCTCTTTTTCATCGCGGGACGATTCCGCATCGGCATACCGGTGTCCGACATGCTGGGCATAGTTCTGCCCGTGTATCTGCTCACCCGCCGGTTCCCCGACGGCTTCGCCAGCCAGTTGAAGCTGGGCCTTCCCGAGGCGGGCATGCTCCTGCGCGTGGTCCTGGCCAGTTTCGTGGCGGTGGTGGTGACTGATTACATCTACATCTTCTCCATGCACTTCATCCCTCCCCCCGAAGGTTACATCGAGAATCTCAACGCCCTCAAGCCCGACGGGCCGGTCATGTTCGCAATCACTTTCCTGGGGATCTGCCTGATCGCCCCCTTCGCCGAGGAACTCCTCTTTCGCGGTCTAGTCCAGCAGGTGTTCGCCTTCAACATGAATCCCGTGGCCGCGTTGGTCCTGGCCGGGTTGCTTTTCGGAGCGGCCCATTGGAGCGCCCACCTGCTCATCACCGTAGCCGTGTTCGGGATCTTCCTGGGATACATCTTCTTCGCCACGGGCAACCTCACCTACACGGTGATCGCTCATGGGATCTTCAACACAGTGTCCTTCTTCGAGCTTTCTTTCGGCTCCAAGGAATCCCTCGCCGATCCGCCCTTTTACACCCAGCACCTGTGGGTATTCTTCGCCTCTCTCATCGTGCTCCTGTTGCTTCTCAAGAAAATGAAAAAGGGAGCCGAGGAAACCAGGGCTCCCAGGATACCTTGAGACTTTGCGAAACGCCTACTTCACCGAAGTGCTGATGTCCCTTCCGAGACTTATCTCGCCGTTGTCGATGCGGATGTTGAATCCGCACTCCGGGTTGTTGCAAACCCATGCTTTGTACATAATGGGGGCACCGTCCCGTCCGTAGTCCGACAGGGGAAGAAGAACTCCGTTCTTGCACTTCAAACACTCTGTAAAATTCTTTTCCATAGTCCACACCGGATGTCGCTGTCCGGCCGCTTCACCTCCATCTCCAACACAAGGCCGTGAGAATTTTACGGGGACCCCCGAAAGTGGGAAAAAAGCTGGGGACGGCTTTCTTCACCGCTTGACCCCACCAGCAGCCCCCTATGAAGCTTCCGGGAAAAGGCGCACAAGAGGATCGCGCCGATGGCTCGCCTGAAGATGACCCCTTTACGTTCTCTTCCCGAGGAAGCAATCCCGTTTACAATGGCCAATATTATCGAGCCGGGGAAGGCGGATGTCAAGCGGTTTATGGGATAGGGCTTGTGCAGATCGACGCCGGCTAGATCCTTACTACTTCAAAAGCAGCATCTTCCGGTAGAACACCTTCCCCCTTACCCTCAAGGCGCTGATATATAGGCCCGAGGCCAAAGGCCTGCCCGTCTCGTCCTTTCCATCCCAAGAAGATTCCCAGTACCCAGCCTTCATCCAACGATCCTCGAGCACGCGCACCAGCCTGCCCTGGATGTCATAGACGGCGAGATGAACCTTTGCGGGTGAGGGCAACAGGAAGGGAACCGTCGTCTCGAGATTGAAGGGGTTGGGATAGTTCTGAAAGAGAGCAAGTCGCACCGGCTTGCCTCGAACCGTGACGCTCCGGGAACGCACTTCGCTGCCATCGGATTTGATTACCATTAGGTCGTAACGGTAATCCTCACCGGGTGCGGCGGTGTGATCCAGGAAGAAGCGCACTTCAGGTGCCAGAAGTCCGCTGGAAGGGAGGAAGGAGACACCCCCGTTACCGCTCAGGGATTCCCTTTCGATCCGGAAGCCCCCGAAAACCTCGTCCGCCGCCACCTCCCACATCAGCTCCACGCCTTCCTCGGTGAACCGGCCGGAGAATTCTGATACCAACACGGAGCTCTGGGGCGAATTCCTGAGTAAATAGACACCGTCTAAGCCATCGGCCACATAGATTATCGACCCCCTCACCACTACATCCTTGGCGGCGTCATCGGTGTCGAAGCTGCCCACTTCAACCGGTGAGGTCGGATCAGTTACATCGATGACCTTTACGCCCGCATACCCGGCTGCAACGTAGAGCAGGTTACCTGCCAGAAATACTTTTTCAGCCCATATGCCGGGATCGTAGGCACCCACTTCGACGGGGGCAGTGGGGTCGGAAACATCGATTATACGCACGCCGGAGGCGAAATCGGCCACGTAGGCGTATCCGCCGCCCACCACCACCCCCCTGGCTGAGCCGCCGGTATCGTAGAATCCCACCTCCACCGGCGAAGAGGGGTTGGAAACGTCGAAGATGCGAAGTCCGTCCGTGCCATCGGCCACGTAGGCGAGAGTGTCTGCTACGGCCACTTCCCAGCAGAAATCAGCGGTGTTGTAACTCGATACCGCTATGGGGTGAGTTGGATCCGACACATCCACTATCCAGAAACCCGTGTAGCCGGCCGCGGCGTAGGCATAGTTTCCCTGCAGGGCCACATCGTATGCCTTAGGACCTGCGTTGAAGGCTACCGTGGGCAGAGTAGGGTCGGAGACATCTATCACGCGAAACGTCCCATCGGCCAGGTAGACGTAGGTGCTGCTGGCGGCAACGCCGCTGGCGTATCCGCTGGTATGGATAAAACCCACTTCTCGGGGAGAGGTCGAGTCGCTCACATCGACAACACGCAGGCCGCCGCGATCCTCGGCCACGAAAGCATAACTCCCGGCCACATCTATGCCCACCGCATCGTAACCAGTATCATAGTATCCCGCCTCGACGGGCGAGCTCGGCACGCTTATATCGATGAGCCGAAGGCCGTCCTGCTGGTCGGCCACCAGCGCAACTCCATTGCCGAGGGCAACGCCTAGAGCATATCCCCCCGTCTGGTAGTAACCCACCTCGGATGGTGATAAAGGGTTGGACACGTCGATCACGCGCAGGCCATCGGACCCGCCGGCCAGGTAGACGTAAGTCGTATCCTTTGCGAGGCCTTCGCCGTAGCCTTGAGTCAAGTAATAGGAGCCGACTCCGTGGGGGGACAAGGGGCTGGAAATATCGAGTACGCTAAGCATGCCGTCCCCGCTCGACAAAGCGAGAGCCACGTAGGCGTAGCTCCCTGCGACTACCACGTCTTGCGCGTTGCCAACCAAGCTCGCACGGGCCACCTCATGGGGCCAGGTCGGGTCGGAGATATCCAGAACAGCCAGCGCCTTATTGGAGCCGTCGGCGATAAAGGCGTATCCGCCTTGAACGGAGACGGCCTCGGAGCTCATGCCGATTGAGTATTGCCCGACTTCAATTGGGGCGGTGGGATCCGAGATATCTAATACGCGGAGGCCGCCCATCAAAGCAGCCACGTACAGATAGCTTCCGCTGACGGCAAGCCCCTTTCCACCCCAATAGGTCGTGATATACGATCCCACCTCCACCGGTGATGAAGGGTTGGAGATGTCGACGATACCCACGCCAACCGAAAGACCTACGTATGCGTAATTGCCCGATATGACTACGTCATGAAGATAATACGGGAATGACAAGTGCCCAATTACCGCCGGACTACCCGGAGAGGATACATCCGCCACCATGAGAGCTTTCCCGGCGATGAAAAAGGCCAGGGAGTCCCGCGCCGCAACTGCGGTGCAGGAACCGCTTATCCATCTGCCTAGAAGGCTAATGTTCAGGTTGGCGCCGCCGGGGCTTCGCATCCTGTGGGAGTCTTGCCCAGATGTCGGCCGGGCGAAGAGGAAACATGAAACGGCCAGGAAAGTTACCGCCAGTCCGGATGCCAGCCAGGTTTTACGCTTCATCTATGATCACCTCCGTCGCAGGAAGACGGCTCTATAGTTGACCGATCACAGAGGATATATTATTGATTGGAAGGCACACGGGCAGGCAAATCTGCCTTGCCAAGCATGTTGATACTGAATGATACACCAAGATCAGCAGCTTTTCAAGGTTCCAAAGAACCTCCTGCAAAGAACCCCATAACATTGAGCTGGTTGCGCAGATTCATCATCGGGCACACCCTTTCCCTATTGATTATTTGATTGCGGAGCAATGTCGTCATGTAAGATATTGCGAGCAACAAGTCAACCGCGAACCATCAATGCAAATCGGGAAAAAAGAGACTGGGCGCGGGGGTGCTCTCCGACGCGATTTCACGAAGTGCATGAGTAGAGCAAAGCACGTAAAACTTTCATGGGATCTACCGCATCAAGATCAGCTTGCAGCTCCTGCGAAGGCCGTGTCGCTCGATCACACCGAAGTAGACGCCGCTTCCGACTGGTAATCCGTTCTCGCCCCTGCCGTTCCAGCGGAGAGTGCCCCAGCCCGTTTCATCAAGCCTGTCCGCCACGACGGCGACGAGCCTTCCCTTCACATCATATATCCGCACAGCCGCGCCGGGAGCCGGCGTAAAGTATCTCAGCGTCACCTCGCTGGAGAAAGGATTCGGGTAAGCGCTTATCATCGCCGTTGCGAGCGACCTGTCGGGTATGACCGAGCTCACGACCGTATCCGGAGGAGTCGAGAAGCTGTAAACCGAATTCGAAGGCGTCGCAAGTCCGTTCGTATCCTTCGCGATCACCTTCCAGTAGAATTCCGTGTTACTCGCAAGAGGAGAGCCCATCGCCCAGAAAGTGTCCGCTACGCCGCTCGCCAGGACCGGGTTCGAGAAGAGAGAATCGGTATCGTAGTATACGTCATAGGTGACCGTGCCCGGATCGAGATCCATCGCGGGGTGCCAGCGAAGCGTATCCTGATTCGAAGAGATCACGATACCGTCCGGCGGATAGGCGAGATCGAAAGGGAGCGGAGGTCTCGGCCCATACGTGTACGTCATCTGGTAATAGTCTGGCTGTATCGTGATCTTGATGAGGTGCGTGTCCGGGTACAGCTTCACCTTCGCGTAATTGGCCACGTCCTGATAGCCTGCCTTGATTATTTCGAAGTACGAGACGCCGCCGTGGATCCACTGGTAGGTAAGGTGCAGGTGGCCCTGCAAGACGGCGATCACCTTGCCGGAATTCTCCAGGATGTTGCGGATATGCTTGCGTTGATACACGTATTTCGTCGTGTCGAAGCCCGCCTGGCCGTCGAGATTGTGATGGATGAAGACCACCGTATATTTGTCCGTCTCACTCAGATCGTTGACGAGCCATGCTTCCTCGGTCGGAGGGATGAATCCCTGATGCCAATTCGACGGGCTGCCGTAGATACCGTAGGCGGCGTTCAGGACGATGAAATGGTATCCACCACGATCGAACGAATAATAGGTCGAATCCATGCCGAGGGCGGCCATCACGTCCTCGAGGCTCATGTTGGTATCCAGCTCATGGTTGCCGATGACGTTGTAGCGCGGGGCGGTTATATAGTCGAGAATGCTGTCGGCGCTGACTATATCGGCGAGATTGCCGTCCCTGGTGCTCCATCCCTGGATCAAATCGCCGTTCTGGACGACGAAGGAAGGATTCCAGGCATTCATTTCGCTCACCAGGAACTCGAACCTCTGCCGGGAGAGGGCATAGCTTTCGCGCTGGTAGTGAAGATCGGTCACGAAGGCGAACTTGTAGGACGAGGTCTGGGCACGGGCCGAACCGATGGTTACAAAAGAGATTGCAAGGGCAGCCAGCGCCCAGGAACGAGGGAACTTCAAGATGTTGACTCCAGGCTGAAGCGGTCGCCCGGCCGGCGTTCCACCTGGCCCGACGGATGATTTACAACTCCCCGTCAATTATACCAAATTATTCTCATATGCGCCAAGAAGTATATTCCCGACAACGATCTACGTCTTTTGCTTCTTTTTCTTCGCCGCCGGGAAGAGTACGTTGTTCAGGATCAACCTGTATCCAGGCGAGTTGACATGAAGGGACAGGTCCGTCGGAGGATCGCCGACGGCGTGCTGGTAATCCTCGGGGTCGTGCCCTCCGAGGAACGTGAAGGTCCCCTTGCCGAGGTTGCCGTGGAGGTACTTCACTTCACCGTGCACCGCGTCTTCACCCATTATCACAACGCTCTTTTTCACCAGCGATTTCTTGAAGCCCGTCGTCTGCCCGAGAAAGCCCTTGACGACGTTCACGTGATCCTGGGTCAGCATGGTCGGGACCGGATCGTACTTTGCTGAGAAATCGAAAAGCGTGAAATAATCGGCGTCGCTGCCCCTCGCTTTCACGTAGTCGCTCGTATCTATGTCCGAGAATTCATAGACGAAAGGATCCGTTATCAACCTGAAATTCGTAAAGGCGAAGCAGCGATCGTAATCGAGTTTTTGCTGGAATCCCGGCGTTATCCCGTCATGGTCGAATTCGGCGGCGGCGATATCGACGCCGCGGGCGGCCAAGGCGATATCTATGGTGTCGCAAGCGGAGCACATGGCGAACAGGAATCCACCGGCGAGGACGTACCGCCTGATCTTTTCGGCGACCGCTTTCTTCTCGTCCGACACCTTCGCGAAACCAAGCCTTCTCGCCCTGGCTTCGAATTCCGCCTGCTGGGTCTTGTACCATTCCGCGTAACGGAAGGCACCGTAGAACTTGCCGTACTGGCCCGTGAAATCCTCGTGGTGCAGGTGAAGCCAGTCGTACTGGGACAGCTTTCCCGCCAGGACCTCTTCATCGAACACCTTGTCGAAGGGTATGTCGGCGTACGTGAGGGCGAGAGTAACCGCGTCGTCCCATGGCTGCTTGTTCGGTGGAGTATAAACCGCGATCCTCGGGGCTTTCTCCAGGAGCACGATCTCCATGTTCTCCTTCTCGATCGTCGCGTATATTATGGCGACGTCGCTCCCGCTGAGCTCCTTGAAGAGGACGTTCTTGAGCCTCGCTTCCAGGACGAGCTTCTCGTCCATCGGCATGAGAAAACTCCCGCCCCTGTAGTTGAGCAGCCACTTGACTGTGTGCCCCTGTTCGAGGGCATGGTAGGCGAGTCCGTACGCCTTGAGGTGGTTGGTCTGCTCGAGGCCCATGGGAACGAGCATCTCCGAAGCATGAAGCGATCGGAAGGGCGTGATCATCGCGAAAAAGAACGCTGCGACCACGGCACCGGTCCTGAACCAACGGAATCCATCTTTCATCATTGCACCCTCTCCATCTTGCGCAGTTTCTCCACCTTCTCGCGCACTTCGTCAAGGAAGACATAACCCGGATATCTCATGAGAACGTGCTCGTAGGCTTCCAGCGCCGCTCTCCGGTCGCTGAGACCCGTCTCATAGACGGCGGCCACCCCGCGCTCGACCTCGGGAGCGAGCGAATGCTCGGGATAGTCCGCGAGGAATTCGCCGAAAGCCTCGAGCGCCGGACCGAAATCGCCTCTACCAGCGTAGAGCCTTCCCAGCTTGAACAAGGCGCGCGGGCGAAACGGCGTGCCGGCCGGCGACGAGGCGAAGCCCGTTAGAATCTCTACGGCCCTTGCCGAATCACCGGCCAGGATCGATCGCAGGGCCGAAAGGTACTCCGACAGTCGCTCGGGATCCTTGCGCATGCCCTCCTCGATCACCCAGGCCAATTCTATCGCGTCGTTCGTATACTTCGAAGCCGGATTGCTCTCCGCCAGGGTGGTCAGGGTATCCTTGGCCCCGCCCGGATCACCGCTGAAGGCGAGGATGACTCCCATGTAATAGTAACCCGCCTCGACGAGTTCCTTGTCACGCGAGTTCATGAAACTCGCGCAATGCTCCTTCGCCAGTTCGTCCTCGCCCAGTGCCAGAAGCGCCGCCACTTCCCTTTCGCTGAATTGGAGCCTGAAGTCGCCGATGATTCCCGCTCCTCTCTCGTACATATCCAAGGCGCCCCTGTAATCCTTCAAATGATGGAAGTACAGGTCACCCTTGCCGAGCAACGCCATTTCCGCGAACCTGGTTCCGGGGTAGCGTTCGACTACGAGGTCATACTCGCCGAGCGCGCGGTTCAAGATGTCCTTCGCTGCCTCGGCGGAGGGCGCCAGGTGCCTGTTCGAGACCGCCTCGATCAGAAGCTCGGCTTTCATGATGTGAGCCTTGGGAGCACCCACCTCTCCGGCATGTCGCGCCAGGTACCCGTCGACGGCTCGAAGGCACCTGTCGATACATTCCGCCTCGAGGCTCCGCGGTCGCAAGGCGCAATCCCGCCGGAGCATCTCCACGATATCGAGGAGCCGCTTGCCGCTCGCGCCCGGGAGATCGTCCGCGCGGAGCGCAGTATCCAACGCCCTCTCCGGCATGCCTCGATCCATATAGAGCGTGGAAAGGACCCACAACACTTGCCTCCGGTATTCCACGTCCCGTGACCGCGTGCGGGCCTCGATGAAAGCGAGGATCGCGGGCGGTTCCGACCCCGGCATCTCCATGAGTTCTTCTATCTTCTTCGTGATATCCTGCAAGGGGACGCGGGGAGTATGAAGGTACTTCAAGTATTCCGCCAGGGCGCCCTCCCGGTTCTCGAGAAGCGTGTTCAAATCACCCATTCTCATCGCGAAGGCCAGCGAGTCGCCGATAGCTTTCCGTGCTTCGTCGTACGATTCGAGCGCCTCGGCGTACAGCCCGGCCGCGCTCTTCGCTTCCGCCATCACCTTGTAGGCGGTGTACGGGCTTTTGGATCTTCTCAACACTTCAGAAAAAAGCTTCTCCGCCTTGTCGTTCTCGCGGCGGTTGAGATAGAGCTCCGCCAGCCTCCTCGCAGCAGTGATGTTCATCGGATCGTGCTTGACGGCCTTCTCGTAGACCGCTATCGCGGAATCGACCTTGCCCGCCACGTTGTAGGCGTAACCGAGCTTTTCGAGTATGATGTATCTCTCGGCGGGATATTCTTCGATGAGACGCTTCAACCGCGCGATCGCCGAATCCGGTTTCGTGCGGAGAAGCGGGATGGTCGCGTTGATCTTCATCCTCACCTCGCGAATGCGAAGCGCCCGGCTCCTGGCATCGTCCCCGCCCCGGGCGGAGGGCGCGAAAACCAGGAGAGCGAGCATATAATAGAGAACTATCGATTTTCCGTTCATGAAATTCACCACTTGTTCCGACGGCGCTCTGCGGGCGGATGATTCAATTCGTCCGGTCGTTCCCGCCTGAAAGCCCCTCGGCTATGGCCCGGAAATATATCCTTATGAGATCCTCGAACTCACCCGGCGCCTTGAGTTTCATCGCCCGCTTGATCTCCTCGCGCAACTGCTGCTCCCGGCTCTTCCCGTCGCTTCCCGGAGCGCCCCGTGAAAATACGTCCCCGGCGGTCATGCTCTCACGCTTCCTCTCGTAGTCCCGGGTATGGACCGAACGCTGGGCATCGAGCAACCTGCTCAGTATCCGTTCCTCATGATCCAGCGTCTTGCGGTCGAGATTGCCGCCTTCGAGATTCTCTATCACCTTCTCCATGTCTTCCAGGATCTTGTCCATCCTGCCGAGCGACGCCTTGTCGTCCTTGAGCTGTTTCTCGATCCGCCTGGCGAGTTCCTGCAAGGAACGCTGGGCCGCGGCGAGTCTCTTCATCTTGGCTTGCCTCTCCATGCGGAGTTTCTCCTTGAGCATTTCGAGGGCCAGCATCTCCTTCGATTGCTTGAGAACGTCGTTCTGCCCGGAAAGCAGCTGCTCGAGCATCTCCTGCATCCCCATCTTGCTCCCCGATCCCGAAGAGCAGCTCTTGGCGGCGCGGAGCATCTCGATGGTGGCTTGATTCAGAGAAGCGAGGGCGCGCGACGTCGGCGGGATCGAATAGAGTAGCCTTCCTCTCTCGAGGTTGAAGATGGATTGCCTCATGGCACTCAAGGCTTCGCCCAATGACTGGAGGATGACCGGCGACACGGACAGCGTTTGCTTAGAGATGTCGTAGATCTCATCGGCGACTTTCTCGGTCGCCTTGAGATAGCTCTGCTGGCGCTCGGCCAACGAACGAAGCGCGGCGGCTTCGCGCCTCGCGCCGGCTTCTTTCCGGAGAGACTCGATCAGCTCCTCTTGCTTGAAAGATATGTCGAGCGCCTGCTTGGCGTACTTCTGGAGGTGCACGGCATGCCTCTGGGCGGACATGCGCTCCATGCCGGACTTGCAGGATGACATCCTCGAAAAAAGGCTGATGAGGTCGTCGAGGGCGTCCTTCTCGTCTTCGGCCGCGGCGTTCTTCCTGCCCGCCCGGAGCTTCTTGGCGGCTTCCGTCATCTTGCTCGGCGTCGCGTTTTCCGACATGTTCTCGGCGGCGGCGTCGAGCTGCTTCGCGATCTCCCGCTCTTCGGGCCCCAGCTTTTTCGAGAACTTCTTCATCGCTTCCTTCATGGCCGCGGCTTCCTTGGCGAGTTTCTGTTGCCTCCTGCTGAGTTCGCCCAGCTTGTCGGTGTCGTTCTTCCCCGCCGACTTGGTCTCGTCGAGCAGGTCCTTCTGTTTCTCCATGAGATCGCGGCTCTTGCGGACGAGCTCCTCCATCTCCTGCTCCTTCGCCACGGCCTTGAGGAGCTCGGCCGTCCTCTCGAGTTTCCTGAGAAGATCGTCGGCGCTCAAGCTGAGCTTCTTAAGGGCCTCTTCCACATCCGAGGGGTCCATCTGCGTGATCGCCTTCTTGAGATTCTCCATGTATTTCTCGAGGGCTTCGTTGTTTATCTGCTCGAGGAGCTTGCTTATCTCTTCGAGCTTTTCTCCTATCTCCTGCGAGGTCATCTTGTTGTTGGAGAGTTCTTCGAGTGTCTTGTCGAGTGATTTCCTCACTTCGTCGAGTTTCTCCGCGATCTGCTTCTGGCCCTCCAGAGCCTTGTCTATCTCCTTCTTCTGGCTCCAGTCGAAATTCTCCGTCTTCTTGAATTCCCTCTCGAGCTTCTCTATGCGTTTCTTGAATTCCTCCCCCTGCTCGAGAGATTGATCGAGCAACTCGCTTCTCTTTTCGTCCTCCTGCGCCACTTGATCATAGAGCTCCGCCATGGTCGGAACCATGATCTGGTAGACCCTGCTCCGCGCCACGCCCGGTCCCGTGGCGACATTGTTGTCCTTCACTTCCATGTAGTACTCCACCGCGTTTCCGGGAAAGAGCGGGATGTCGCTGAGATCCCACGTGAAGCCTTTGTTGATCTCCTTCTTGCCTTTCTCCCCGCCGAGCGGAATCTCCCTTCTCGCAAAATCGCCCTCGCCGCCCTTGCGATAGTAGATCGCAGCTTCGCTTATCCCGTAATCGTCACTCGCGACGATGCCGACGTCGACGAGCCGGTTGCGAGGCAGGGTCGCGTCGCCGCCGGGTTTGACAACGTCTATCGTGGGAGGATCGTCCTTGAACACCTCGATCGAATAGACGAGCGGATCGTCGTTTTCATAACCTAGTGAATCCTCGAGAAGTATCGTGTAGACGCCGTCCTCGAGCGCGTCGAAACCGAACATGAACTCGCTGCCTCGAAAAGACACCTTCCTCCCGCTCCGCCGACGCGCCTCCCCTTTCGCCGCCAGGGCTGCGAGGGCGGCGCGGTCCTTCGCGAAGACGACCGAGGCCGAAGCGAGCGCGTTGTTGCACCGGCCCGACACGTCTATGCGGGTTCCTTCCAGAGCCTGGATGTTGCCCCCACTGTCGATGACGGTATCGGGCTTCTCGCCCGTGTAGGCCGGAGGGGTGCGGATGATCTCGAGCTTCGTCACGATCGGTTTGTTCACCACGGTTATGCGGTATGCGGCGCTCCTATCGGCACCGGCCCGGAAATAATAGGTGAGCGAGCTCCTAAGGGATTTGAAAGTGTACGAGTAACCTTCGAGCGTGCCGTCGGCCAGTTTCACTTCCTCGGGCTCGGTCGGTTCACTCTTCCAGAAACCGTTCGAGCGGCTGAAATGTATCTCGACCTGATCCTCCGAGTCTCCGAAGTCGATCCCGGTGACCTTGACGTCGCTCCCGGCGAGGATCGTGACGTCGCCGGGAAAGGCGAAGATGTTCGCCCGGTGCTCCGCCGCCGAGGCGTTGCGCGGATCGACGAGCAGCTTGCCGGCGTCCAGCAGAACCCGGGGTGTTGCAAAAGAGAGAACCAGGAGCACGAGAAGACCCGCGGAGGCGACAGGCACCAGCGCGATACTGCGGTTGCCCAGGAAGACGAACTGAGCTCTGAGCGGGAAGACAGCTTCCACCGCACGGCGGATGACTTCCTCTACGAGGTGGGGGTTGTATTTCGCGGCCGCTTGCTCGTCTTGCGAGAACTCGTAGGCGGCGACCACCATGTCCTTGAAATCTTCCTTGTGCTCGACCTGCGACGCGAGGCGCCGGAGGCTCGGCATCCGAAGGACCGGCACCACCACGAATGCAACGAAGGCCCCCGCGAGGAGCGCCAGAATGATTCTGGAGAGCCAGAGTGCGAGCGATAGAGGAGGAGGCTCGGTAAAGGCTTTCCATCCGGCCAGGACGACGAAGATCCAGGAACCCACCGCAAGGAAGGAAAGAAAGCCCGAGGCGACGCGAAGCCAGAGCGCCTTGACGAGAAGCTTGCGCAACGTCCGGTTGAGTTGTTTCTTGATGCCCTGGTCGTCCATCTCGGCGCTTCCTCTCGATTGTCCCCCGATCAGGGGAGGGCGTTCTCCAGCAGGGCGTACATCAGTATATTAACAGCCATCTCCACGGCGAGTTCCCTTTTCTCCGGCGGGTCTCCGTGGACCCTCGCATCCTCCAGGCCGTCGCCTATGTCCGTTTCATACGTGTAGAAGAGAACGAGGCGCCCGTCAATCGTCACGCCGAATCCCTGTGGGGGTTTTCCGTCGTGTTCATGGATCTTGGGAACTCCGGGGAGATCATATAAGACGTGATATATGGGGTGGGAATTGGGAAGCTCCTCCATCGTGTTCTCGGGGAATAGCTTTCTCACCATCGCCCGGAAGGACTTGTCCATGCCGTAGCAATCGTCGGCATAAAGAAACCCACCGTCCTCCAGGTACCTGCGCAAGGCATCGAGCTCCTCGTCCGTAAGCCTCACCGTCCCGTGACCGGTCATGTAGAGAAAGGGGTAGGCACGAAGATTCTCGTCGGTGAGGGACACCACCTTTTCCTCCGGGTACGTCCTCACCCCCGTTCTCTTCTCGAACTCTTCGAGCCAGTTGGGAATAGACGATGGATCCGTGTACCAATCGCCCCCTCCGCCGTACTTGAGCCTCGCTATGCGAAGGAGGTACTCCGCCTCGGGATTCCTCGTCGGCCCGAGCGCCTTCGCCCCCCGGGCGGGCGCTTGCAAGAAGGCCGCCGACGCAGCCACGGCGCCGACCAGCATTATGATCCAGGCGTTTCGCGCGCTTGAGAAGATTGTATCTCTTATCAGCCGCTTGACTTGCATTGTATCGGCCCCGGTCGCCTCGGAGCATGCCCGGGGCATTCCGTCTTGGTGGACGTGAAACACGAAAGTTATTATCAATTATAGTTAATAGCGGGGGCCAAAGCAAACGAGGATAATGGCCGGGCATGCAATGTCCAACTCCACGACGCCGAGCCCCGAGGCTGAAGTTGAATTCGAGGGCGGGCTCGGATACAATCAAGAGCAAAATGATCCATGCCTAGCCCCAGGCAGCGGGTGGCGGCGATCCGGGGCCCCCGCCGCGCGCAACGTCAGT
>CAYXEN010000013.1:0-55264 GCA_964464035.1 uncultured bacterium
ACAGCAAAAAAATCATTTAGGAGATGATAAGTCCTGTTGTCCTGCGCTCGAAAGTCTCCGGGCGCCGAGGGCCGCGATTTTCAAAGAGATAGATTTCACATAAAAAAAGTTGACAAGGATTTGGGGGGTATGT
Organism: uncultured bacterium; assembly: GCA_964464035.1. GTDB lineage: Bacteria > Krumholzibacteriota > Krumholzibacteriia > WVZY01 > WVZY01 > CAYXEN01. Next base: position 134 of record CAYXEN010000013.1, read on the forward strand.
ATTTTTGCCGTTCGAAGAGTCAGACCGATGATAAAGCTAAATAAATAATTACTGTTTGAGGTCTAAATCTCAATTGGTTGAGTTGATAAAGGACCTTTTTTTTATGAAGGAGGTGATGCGCTGATCCAAGATGAGGTCCGCTTCGTGCGGAAGTGTGACAACATTGAATGGGCGACAAAAAGTGAGTTCAAATATAAATGCGTAGTGAAGCGGAGATCCAACGATGCCGCTTCATGACGAGGAGGTTTTCCAAATGTACAAAGCTTCGCTTAGAATTCTGGTAGTCGGTTTACTCGTTCTTGCCGTGGCTTCCCCTGTTTTCGCCACCACGAGCCGGGTGAACTCGTTGGCCCAGACGGGTGATTACCTGAACGACGATTCGAACATCTTCCGCTGGTACGGCGTCCTTCCTTCCTATGCCAATCTCGTGATGGCCGAGCTGGGAACGTGGAACGCAGGCGTATCCGACCAGGCCCTGGGTGTTACCCATACTTGCGGCGACAACGGCAAGTGGGGCACCTTCGGCCTGTTTCTCCTGCAGAACTCGGTGACCGACAACAGCTTCTTTGTCAACACACCCACCTACATGGCGGCGCTGGGCTTGAGCGATGTCTTTCTGTCGGCTCCCGTCAACAAGTTCGCCTTGATGTGGGGCAAGGAGTTCGAGTCCTTCTCCCTCGGTCTCTCGTTCACTCGTTCAGATGTCAGCACCGAGGACGAAACCGTGCAACAGCTCAATCAAGCGACGGCGAAGATGTCCCAGAGCTACACGACGTTCGGCGCCGGCACCCGAGCCGACCTCGGCGACAAGGCTTACACGGACGTGGCCGTGACCGTGGGCTTCATGGGCTACAGCCAGGAGGGCGGTGCTCTCACCGCCAAGCAGGAACTGGACAAGAAGCTCTCGCTCGACTTCGCCGGCCGGATGTTCTACGAGTGGAAGGACAACCTGACGGTCGTCCCGATGGTGGACTACGGCCAGTACGAGTACGCCTTGAAGAACGCCCAGGATCCCCACGGCGGCAAGGCCAAGTATTTCGCCGTCGGCACCGGGATGAACATGGACGTCAACACGAACAACCTGCTCATCTGCGGGGCGGAGATCGACTACTACAAGTGGGAGTATTCTTCTCCGGGCACGTCCAAGAAAGCCGACAAGATGTGGTCGCTGCCCACTTTCTTCCTCGCCCTCGAATCCGACGTGAAGCCCTGGATGACCACCAGGATCGGCGCGTGGAAATCGCTCTTCAAGAGCACTGACACGACCACGGATCCCAACAACGGCAATGCTGAGGATTACATAATGACCGGCACCGATTTCGCCTGGTTCCTCGGCCTCGGCTTCCACGTCGCCGAGTTCGACATCGACATGCAGATCGGCGGGGACACCCCGTTCAACCTCGGTTACTGGTTGACCGGTTATTCCCAGTACAACGGTGCGCCGGTGAACAGGATAAGCGCGATCTACCACTTCTAGAACCCGGGTGCGCTCGATCCGGCGTTTCACTCAAGAGCTCCCCTCCCCGGAGGGGAGCTCTTTTTTTCATCTGCACTCGTGGAGTTCATCCCCTCCGCGAGGCCCGATTATTGCTTTTCCTGGTAGAGTTTAGGTGCGGCCGCAGGCCCCGAGCCGAGAGGGAATAGCGTGTATTTCTTCTATTATATGCCCGTCGGGATCAACAGGGAGTTACGCAAACTGCCCTTCCTCACGGCCTTCTATTCGTTTCTGTGCGTAGCGATATTCGTCGGCAACCGCTATTTCGCTTCGTCGCTTCCAATCGATTTCTACAACTTCATTTATATTCCCGGCGCGTCGCCGTTGCTATCTGCAATCGCCGCGGCCTTCCTGCATTTCGGGTACATGCACATAATCGGCAACCTCGTGTACCTGCTTCTTTTCGGGCGGTACGTGGAGGACGCCGTGGGGCCGGCCGCCTACGCTTTCCTCTTCATGTCCTCGGCCTTCGTGGGCAATTATCTACAGGGAGTGTACAATTTTCACGTCCTCCATGAAGAGTACATGGGCATAATCGGAGCATCCGGCGCCATATCCGGGATCATGGGGGCTTTCGCGGTGCGCTTCCTCACGAGCAAGCTCAAGATCGGGTACTGGGTGTTCTTTCCCCTGCAGGCTTTCACGCGGGCGGGCTTCGTCGAGGTCCCCTCGATACTGGCGATTCTCTTCTGGTTTCTGCTTCAGGTGGCGAACGGACTGGTGGAGCTGGGAGGCACCAGCGGCCAAGTCGCATATGTGACGCACCTGTCGAGTTTCGCGTGGGGGGTGACGGTCGCGTTGGCCCTGGGGCAGCTGAGGAAAGGCAGGCTCGAGGCCTTGATGAAAAAGGCCGACGCCGCGTTCAAACGAGGGGACGTTTTTGCGGCCCAGGCGCACATCGTCAAGTACCTGGGAGACGCCCCGGACGATGGCGACGCCTATGCCTCTCTCGCCCGGGTTCAGCTCCTGGGAGGCGACAGGACCACCGCCAGGAAGAACTACGCAAATGCTTGCAGGTGTTTCCTCGGGCGGATGGAGAGGGGAAGGGCGGAGGACATATATCGGGAGGCCTTGCACGGTTTCCCGAACATGGTTCTCGACCCCGAGACCCAGCTGGACATGGCGTTCGGACTGGAAAGAAATCTCAAGCCGGAACAGGCCTTGGCCGCCTATCGCAACTTCGCGACCGCCTACCCGGCGCACTCCGAGGCGCCGTTCGCCCTCCTCAGGGCCGCCAATCTCCTCGTCAATAATTTCATGGATCATCCGGGCGCTGCTGAGTGCTACGAGCTCTTGGTGAAGAGGTATCCGGAGGACGAGTGGGCGGACTTCGCCAGGGAGCAGCTTCGCCTCCTATCGGCCTACCTCAGCGCCTGACGGCGCCGAGGAACGCTCCGAGAGAATCAGTCCATCTGATCAACCGCGATCAATGTATTGTGCAGTGCGACCACCGCTTCCTTGCATGCGCAGCGGGGGACGAGGCAGGATACCGACAGAGAGGAATTCCATAACATGAACACCGGGATGGAGAATTCCTCGAGTATGTCCTCGATGCTGCTCAGGGCGTCCGCCCGCTGGGCGAATCCGCTGCCCACGACCGACACCACTCCAGCATCGCGGTTCACCGCCGTCTCCGAGGACTCGAGGCCCAGGGCGCGTATGATGCTCTCCGCTCGGTCGAAGTCTCCTCCCTCGACTATGCACGCGACGATCGTCTTGCCTCCGACGAGAGAGCGCTCGTAGTGTATGAGGCGGATCCCGCTGTTCTCGAATGCCTTGCTGATCCCCGGGTCGCCCGAACCGTCCAGCGTCACCGTTATCAGCCCTGCATCCTCGATGCAGGTCACGCTCTTGTAGCTGGCTTTTTCCATGTCGTTTTCCCCGGTTTCCGCCCTGACCAGCGTGCCGGGTGAATTCTCGAAACTCGAAAGCAACTCGACAGGCACTCTGTACCTGCGCGCGATGTCGGCGGCCCTGTAGTGTAGCACCTTGGCGCCGAGAGAGGCAAGTTCGAGCATCTCGTCGTAGTCGATGCAGGGAACGCGCCTCGCCGAAGGGACGAAGCGGGGGTCGGCGGTGAAGAGACCGGAATAATCGGAGTAGATCTCGCACTTCTCGGCTCCCATGCACGCGGCCAGGGCGACGGCCGTCGTATCGGATCCGCCCCTGCCGAGCGTCGTGATCTCCCGCTCGAAACTCACTCCCTGGAATCCCGCCACGATGGCTATCTTGCCGTCGCCGAGGGCCTGGCGGATCCTGTCCCCGCGTATCTCCTCGATGATCGCCCGCGTGTGCAGCATGCTCGTCATGATTCCGCTCTGGGAGCCGGTAAAGGAGATGGCCGGGAATCCCAGGTCGTTGAGCGCCATGGACAAGAGAGCCATCGAAATCCTCTCGCCGACGGTGAGCAGCATGTCGAGCTCCCTGCGCGGCGGGTGGGGGGAGATCTCGTGGGCGAGGGCCATCAGTTCGTCCGTCGCGGAGCCCATGGCGGATACGATGACGATCATCCGGTAGCTCCTCCGGGCGCTCTCGGCGATCCTGCCCGCCACTTCCTTGATCCTGGCCGGAGAGTCGAGGGAGCTGCCTCCGTATTTCTGCACGATCAGCCCGGTTTTCATCGCTGCAATTCTACGCACTCGGCGGGAATATTGCAAACAGTCCTTGCCGGCCGCTCCGGCTTGAAAATAAAATGGTTGCCAACGAATTCGGGTAATGCTAGCCTCGATTTCCGGTAGCACCGTTTTCGGGTCTTGGGAAAGTGTGGAGGTGGTGTCATGGAAACGGCGATATCCGTGAAGAGCCTGCCCCGGGAGGACAGGCCGAGGGAGAGGCTTTACAACGTCGGTGCCCGCGAGTTGTCCCTGCAGGAACTCCTGGCGATCGTCATCGGCGGGGGATCGGGCGGCGAGAGCGTGCTCGCGCTCGCCTACCGGTTGATCGATTGCTTCAAGGATCTTCCTTCGCTGGGCCGTGCCGACGTGGATGATTTCAGGCAGGTGAGGGGGATAGGGTTCGCGCGCGCGTGCCAGTTGGCCGCCGCGTTCGAGTTGGGGAGGCGGCTGGCGAAACGCGCCGGGTGCAACGGGAACGTGATCAGGTCGCCTGAAGACGCCGCCCGCTTGTTCCTCGATGAAATGAAGTGCTACGATCGTGAGCATTTCCGGGCGGCGTACTTGAACACGAAGAACCATGTCTTGAAGATAGAGACGATATCGATCGGCTCGCTCAACGCATCGATCGTGCATCCACGGGAGATACTCAAACCGGCCATCAGGGCGAGCGCCGCATCGATCCTGCTCGTGCACAACCACCCCACCGGGGATCCGACGCCGAGCAGGGAGGACGTCGAGTTCACGAAGAGGTTCGCCAAGTGCTGCGAATTGATCGGCATCGAGTTGCTCGATCACGTCGTGATCGGGGCCGGATCATTCAGGAGCATAAAAGAGCTGGGACTTTTCTGACCGGGCACCGTCCGCGGCGGCCGGAGAAAGGAAAGTGATCGAAGGTGTTTTCCTGGTTTACAAACTTTCTCTCCAACGATGTGGCGATCGACCTGGGTACGGCCAACACCCTCGTCTTCATAAGGGGAAACGGGATCGTCCTCAATGAACCATCCGTGGTGGCCGTCGATCAATCGACGAGAAAGGTGTACGCGGTGGGATCCGAGGCCAAGGCGATGCTGGGCAAGACGCCGGATCACATAGCGGCCATACGGCCTCTCAAGGACGGGGTGATCGCGGATTTCGAGATAACCGAGATGATGCTCAGGGAGTTCATAAAGAAGTCCCAGAAGAGAAAGCTGTTCATAAGGCCGAGGATAATCATAGCGGTACCGTCGGGGATAACCGAGGTGGAGAAACGCGCGGTGCGCGACAACGCCGAGCACGCGGGGGCGAGGGATGTCTACCTGCTCGCCGAGCCGGTCGCCGCGGCGATAGGCGTGGGGCTTCCCGTCAACAAACCGTCCGGCAACATGATCATAGACATCGGAGGCGGAACGACGGAGATAGCCGTCATAGCGCTCGATGGAATCGTTTCCAACAGTTCGATCCGGGTCGCCGGTGATGAAATGGACGAGGCGATCGTGAACTACGTAAAGAGGACTTACAACCTCCTCATCGGAGAGCAGACGGCCGAGCTGATCAAGATGAAGATCGGCACGGCGGTAAAGCAGGATCCGGAACTGGAGATGGAGGTGAAGGGACGGGATCTCGTCGCCGGAATCCCCAAGACGCTCAAGCTTACGAGCGAAGAGATAAGGGAAGCCTTGAGCGAGCCGATTTCCCAGATAGTGGAAGCTCTGAAAACGGCTCTCGAGGAAACTCCGCCCGAGCTCGCCGCCGACATCGTGGACAGGGGAATCGTCATGACCGGCGGTGGTTCGTTGCTTCGCGGGCTCGATACGCTCTTGAAGGAGCAGACCAACCTGCCCATAAACGTCGTCGACGATCCGCTTCTCTGTGTCGTGCTCGGTGCCGGCAAGGTCCTGGACGATATCCATACCTACGATCGGATCCTCATGCGCAGCACGCACGATTAAAGATGCAATTCATCGATCAACTGCTCCAGAAGCGCCGCGAAAAGATAACCCTGGCCATCTGCGTTCTGGTTTCATTGATCCTTCTCTTCATGCCCGGCAGGTTCAAGATGCCGGCGGCGGAGAGGGTCCTCGACGCCGTCCTCTACCCTTCCGTGCGTCTGGCCGCATTCCTAGACGACTACCACGAGATGCGGGACGAGAATCGCAGGCTCAAGCGCATGGTCGCTAGCCTCATGATCGAGCGCGAGAAGCTCATGCAGTTCAAGCGGGAGAGGGCCAGGCTGCGCAAGCTGGCCGCTCTCAAGGAGGAACAATTCTACAAGCTGGTTCCATGTGAAGTGATCGGGAGGAACCTCGACCGGTTCCAGGACGTGCTGGTGATAGACAAGGGTGCCGATGATTCCCTGCGGGTCAAGATGCCGGTGCTTTCCTACCAGGGTTTCGTGGGCAAGATCACCAAGGTCTTCGGGAATTCCTCCCACGTACAGCTCATAACGAGCCGCAACAGCCCCGTGAGCTGCCTGGACAAGCGCAGCAGGGTCGTAGGCATTCTGGAGTGGATCCAGGGCGATGAGTTCAGCCTCAAGGATGTTGGGATCAACGAAGACATAAGGAAGGGCGACACGTTGATAACGAGCGGGTACGGTGGAGTGGTTCCCAAGGGTTTTCCCGTGGCGGTGGTCAAGTCCGTGCTTCCCGATCAGGACCGTTTGACCCTCAACGTACATGCCGAGGGAATCCTCAATCTCAGCGCGATAGAAGAAGTCTTCGTCATCGTCGACGAGATGCCGTGGGAGAAGGGGATATTCTACGACGAGCGGGACAAGGTGATCTACGAGTCCTCTCTGGAAGACAAGAGATGAAAAACGTTCCCGTCATACTTGCTTCGGTATTGTTCATGATCCTGCAATTGGTTGCGGTGGATTCGCTGGCCATCGGGAAGATCGCGCCTGATTTTCCCATAATGATCGTGGTCGTCTTCGCCCTCTATCGACCCGTGATGGAAGGAACGATCTTCGGGTTCGTCATCGGCTTCGTCCAGGATCTCTACAACCCCGTGCTCATGGGCTTGAACGCGCTGCTCAAATCGATCATGGGTTACGTGCTGGGAGAAGTCGGGTCGCGCACCGTGCCGGAGGGCGCCCCCTTTCTCGCCTTGGTGCTCTTCCTTTCGCATCTGACTCATGATCTTCTGTACATGTTCGTTTATTTCAAGCTTCATCTCTTGCAAATCATGTCCATCTTTTTCACTGAGACGTTGCCGTCCGCTCTGTACACCGCCGTGCTGGGAGCGGCCTTGTACGAACTGGGCAAGCTTCTCATGAGGAGGGTGGTGAGGGCAGTTGGGAAAGCGCGGTAGCAGGGAGCAGATCCAGGGCAAGAGCCGGCAGAGGAGGTTGGGGGTTTTCTTTCTCCTGTGCCTCGGTGTACTGGTCGCCCAGCTCTTCTCGTTGCAAATCAGACAGTACAAAGTCTACGTTCAATACGCGGAAAACAACAGCATCCAGCGGGAACGCATCACCGCGCCGCGCGGCATAATAACGGACAGAAAGGGCGAAGTCCTAGTAGACAACGTTCCGAAGTTCGACATCGTCATACGCTGGCGCGACGAGAAGCAGATCCTTGCAAGCATCCGCAAAGTGGCGGCCTTTCTCGGTCTCGATTCGACCAAGGTTCTCTCGAGGTTCGACGGATGGCGACGCAGGAACGCCGGGCTCGCCTTTCCCGTCGTTCCTGATGCGGACAAGCATGCGATATCCATAGTCAGGGAGAACAACGATCTCTTTCCCGATCTTCGCGTCAAGGTCAAGGCCCGGAGGAGGTACATATACGGCCCGATGGCGGCGCATCTGCTGGGGTACGTGGGAGAAGTGACCGCGAAGGACACGTCCAGGACCAGGGAACACAAGTACGTCCCCGGGGACATGATCGGCAAGATGGGCCTCGAGAGTGTTTGCGAGAAATATCTTCGCGGCAGGGACGGAGTGAGGGGGATCCTCGTGAACGCCTCCGGTTTGCCGATGGGAGAGCTCTCCGAGTATTCCTACCCGCCGACTCCCGGTCGCGAGGTCCGCTTGACGATCGACGCGGAATTGCAGGCCGCATTGGAGAATATTCTGTCCAAGTGGAGTGCCGGGGCGGCGGTGGTGTTGAGGGTCGACGACGGCTCGATCTTGGCAGCGGCCAGTCTTCCCCAGTTCGATCCGAACGAGTTCGCCGAGGGAATCACGCAGGAAGCCTGGAACAAGCTCTATCACTCCAAGACGAAGCCTCTTTTCAACCGCATCCTGCAAGCGGCGTATCCGCCGGGCTCGACTCTCAAGATCGTTTCCGCTTTCGCCGCCCTCGAGAACGAGATCGTTTCTCCCGGCGAAGTGACGACTTATTGCACCGGGGCGCACAAGTTCGGCAACCGGGTCTTCAGGTGCTGGAAAGCGGGAGGGCACGGATACATGAACCTGATGAGCGCCATCGTCCAGTCGTGCGATTCGTATTTCTTCAAGCTCGCTGAGGATCTAGACGTCGATGATCTCGCCGAGGCGGCTAGAAGGTTCGGCCTCGGGCGACGCACCGGGATGGACCTCCCCGGAGAGACGGCGGGGCTGGTCCCCGATCGGAGCTATTACAACCGCAGGTTCGGAAAAGGCAAGTGGACGCAGGGGCTCGTGCTCAATGACATAATAGGCCAGGGTGAATACCTGGCGTCCGTTCTCCAGATGGTTCGGGTCGCCGCGGCGGTGGCCAACGGCGGCTACCTCGTCACACCTCACGTGATCGAGAAGATCGAGGGAGAGCCGGCGAAGAGATATTCGAAGAAGAGAATCCGGGGCTTGAACGAGAGCAGGGTGAGATTTCTCCAGGAGGCGATGATCGCCGTCGTCGAGAGTCCCGACGGTACGGCTCATTCGAGCATGGGGCGGGTCTCGTTCGCCGGCAAGACGGGCACCTCCCAGAATCCCCACGGCGAGGATCACGCCTGGTTCATCAGCTATGCTCCTGCCGAACGACCGGAGATTGCGATGGCCGTGGTGATCGAGAACGCCGGCCACGGGGCGAGCACGGCCGCTCCGGTCGCCAAGAAGTTCTATGAGGTGTATTTCGAGCCGGACAGTGCGACCGCGTTGCGCGCTTCGAACTCCGGAGCGAGAATCGGAATGAGGTGGCGTGAGTGAAACTGTTCAGGGAATTCGATTGGCTGTTGTTGCTCGGCACGATCATTCTGTGCGCGGCCGGGTTGCTTCTCATCTATTCCGTCTTCCATCCCTATCATCAGAGTTCCGTCCAGGAGGAACACCTTCTCTACCTGAAGAAGCAGGCTCTATGGTTGTTGTTCGGGTTCATCGCCCTGGCCGTCGGTTTTTTCTTCAATTTCCGGTACTTCGAGACGCTGGCATTCGCCTTCTACGTCGTCTGCATCGTGTTGCTCGTCGTCGTCCTGGTCATGCACAAAGGCGATCAGGCGTACAGGTGGATCGTTCTGGGCCCCATTCGTATTCAGCCGAGCGAGTTCAGCAAGATCGCCCTGATCATGGTGTGGGCGCGGGTGTTGAGCGGCCACGGCAAGGATCCTCACGGCCGCAAGGCCCTCTCGGCGGTGTTTCTCCTGTTCATCATACCGTTCCTGTTGGTGCTCAAGGAACCGGACCTGGGAACCGCCATAATCCTCTTCGTTCTCATGCTGGCGGTGCTCTACTGGAAGGGATTCAGCGGGCTCTACATATTCTTCATCATTTCACCGCTCTTGAGCGCGCTCCTCTCTCTCTACGGCGACAAGCAGATTTCCACCTACGTCGGCGGGGAGGTCCTGGGCAAGTCCTGGCCCCTCGGCGTCTACCTCGTGGGCATATTCATCCTCGCCTATCTGCGCAGAGCCAATCTCGTCGCCAGCGTCGCTCTGGTCGTGTCCAACATAGGGGTCTGCCTCGCCTATCCCCTGGTTTGGAACCATCTCAAGGGATACCAGCAGGCGAGAATAATAAATTTCCTATACCCCAGCGCGGACAAGCTGGGCAAGGGGTGGCAGGTCCTGCAGTCGAAGGTCGCCATAGGTTCAGGGGGGCTCAGCGGGAAAGGGTTCCTCCTGGGAACCCAGAAGGCGCTCGAATTCATACCCGCCCGCCACACGGATTTCATCTTCTCCGTCCTGGGTGAGGAAGTGGGATTCATCGGCGAGCTCGTCATTCTCAGCCTGTTTGCATTGGTCATAGCGAGGGCACTCGCCGTCGCGGTGAAGACCAGGAGCGAATTCGCCAGCATCGCGTGCGCGGGGATAGCGGTCTATTTCTTCTCGCATGTATTCATAAACGTCGCCATGACGATCGGAATAGCGCCGGTTACGGGGATCCCGTTGCCTTTCCTGAGCTACGGGGGAAGTTCCCTTGTGGTGAGCCTCTTCCTGGTCGGTTTCCTGTTGAATTGCGGTTCACGGTGGTATGAGTATTGACGGGCCGGGAACCACGCCGGCCGAGAAAATCCTTGCTTTCCCTTCCTGCAAGCGTAGGATTTCATCGTATGAAACACTCGACGTATCGCGTGAAGGAGATGAAAACATGCACCCGACACTGGTCGAAATAGGGAGATTCAGCATACATTCATACGGTTTGATGCTCGCCCTGAGCTTCCTGGCTGGAATCTACGTGGCTTCTCATCGAGCGAGGAAGTACGGACTCGACGTCCAGCTGATTCTCGATCTGAGCGTATACATAATACTGGCCTCGGTCGTGGGGGCGAGGCTGGCGTATATCGTGTTCCACCTCGGGGACTACCGCAATCTTCTCGATATATTCGCTCTTTGGCAGGGAGGAGCGACGCTCTACGGCGGGCTCATACTGGCGGTTCTCACCGCTTACTACGTGACCTACAGGAAGGGGGTGTCGTTTCTTCTCGTCGCCGACGTGATGGCTCCCTCCATCGCGCTCGGAGTGGCCTTCACCCGCGTCGGGTGTTTCCTGAGCGGGTGTTGCTTCGGCAAGCCGACGACCCTGCCCTGGGGAGTCGTGTTCCCCCCCGCCTCGGCGGCCGGCATCTATGCACGCTCCATCCCGGGACAGACCCTCACGCTTCACCCCACGCAACTCTATTCGTCACTCGGCGGGCTGGTCATGTTCACCGTCCTCATGTTCATGGACCGAAAGCTCGCAGGCAAAGGAGCGACGTTCGGCCTCTTCCTGGTCCTCTACGGGATTCATCGCTTCATCATCGATTTTTTCAGGTACTACGAGGCCAACATGATCACTTTCGGCCTGACCCTCAATCAACTCTTGAGCGCCGCACTTTTCCTCGTGGGCCTCTTCCTTCTCGCGAGGCGAAGCGATCGCAAGCCGGGTTTCGACGGCGCCGCGGAAGGCGAAGAGGAAAAGTAGTGGTATCCGAACGCGAAGGCTGCTAGCATCGTATCGCTCCCGGATTGAATCTTCGTGTGTGTGGTGGGGAGGTGGACGAATGGGCAAATCATTCCGGCTCCGTCCTCGTGTCTTCGATCACTTGAAAGAACCGGTATTCTCATGGATCGCGGGTGGGGCGAGCTTCGCTCTGCAAGGGGTCGTGGATTTTCTCTTCGAGGACTCCTGTCTCGTCTGCGGGGGGTGTGGAACGCCCCGGCGGAAGAAGGGAGGTGCGGAGGAGGAAACCGCGGGCCCGTTGCAGGCGATACTGGCCAAGCCGCTGTGTATCCGCATGGGCCCGTTCGAGTTAGTCAATCATCCGGTTTGCCCGTCCTGTGCCCTGGGTTTCGAAGAAGCCCGGGAGCTCGGGTTCCTGGGCTTCGTCCGGAACGGTTGCGTCGAAACGCCTTCAGGGGAGCGTTTCTCTTTCGCCGTGTCGGGGCGCGGGGAAATCACCGGTGACGACCCGGCGGCGGCCGTTCATGTTGTATCGCCGTTCATGACCAACGACAACGTACTCAGGCTTGTGCATCTCATGAAATACAAGTCGTTTACTTCGCTCGTTCCGGTGCTCGCCGCATGTACCGCGCTCGCCTGCGAAAAGTTCGGCATCCTCCCGGCCCGCGGGAATCCAGTGCTCGTGCCGGTACCCTCGAACCAGGCGGACGTGAGGAAAAGGGGATACGCACATACGACCCTGATGGCCCGCTGCCTTTCCCGGGCGCTGGCGGTGCCCGTCTCCGAAGCCCTCGCCAAGGTGCGAAAGACCGCCAGGCAGTCCCGTACCGATGAATCGAGGAGAAGCGCAAACGTCCGCGGCGCCTACACCGCCGGGGGAGCGGCCGGCCGGGACATACTTCTGGTCGACGACCTCCTCACGTCCGGCTCCACGGCCGCCGCCTGCTCGAGCGCTCTGCTGGGCGCCGGAGCCCGTTCAGTGACCGTGCTCACTTTCGGCCGGGCGAAATAGCGCTTTGACTTGACAGGGGGCATCCGCTTAACTATCATTCCAGCAACCGATTGCCCGGGGTTTCAGGATCGGGGCGACCTCGGATTCAAGGCCCTCCGGAGAAAGGGCTGCAGCGAGCATGCCCGGTCGATTCTTCCCGCGCAACGAGGGGTTGCAAGTGCTGAGAACGGGTAAAGAACTATTGGCCGCGGCCGACGAGGAAGGGTTCGCGGTCGGTGCCTTCAACATCTCCAATCTGGAGGTGTTGATCGCCGTTGTGAGCGCGGCGGAGGCTCTGAATTCTCCGGCGATAATCGCGATCAGTGAAGGAGCGATCGCCTACGCCGGGTTCGAGAACATTCTCGCTCTTGCGCGCACCGCCGCGGCGGAGTCGAAGTGTGAATTCGCCGTTCATCTCGATCATGGGCGCGATCGCGAGCTGGTCTCGCGGTGCATCCGGAGCGGATTCACTTCGGTGATGTACGACGGCTCGAGTCTTCCTTTCGAAGAGAACGTTGCGCGCACCAGGGACGTTGTGGAGGAAGCGGGCGAGTTCGGCGTCTCGGTGGAGGGGGAGCTCGGGAGATTGGTCGGCATCGAGGAGGACGTGGACGTCTCCGAACGGGATGCTTTTTTCACCGACCCGTCCCAGGCCTTGGAGTTCGTAGAGAAGACGGGCGTGGATTCCCTCGCCGTGAGCGTGGGAACTTCCCACGGCCCTTACAAGTTCAAAGGGGAGACGAAACTCGATTTCGAAAGGCTCAAGGAAATCGATCGATTGGTCGATATTCCACTCGTCCTGCACGGCGCCAGCGGGGTCTCCAAGGCCGCGGTGGCAAGGGCCCGGGCGGCGGGCGTGGACATAGAAGGAGCGAAAGGCGTTTCCGACGACGCGATCAGGGAAGCGGTCCGCTGCGGGATCAGAAAGATAAACATCGATACCGACATGCGCCTGGTTTTTGCGACGGCGCTGAGGGAAACCTTGGCAACAGATCCCAAGCTTTTCGATCCCAGGAAGATTCTTTCCCCGGTGCGGGAAGCGGTGTGCGAAACGGTGAAAGCGAAGATGAAACTGTTCGGATCCGCCCGCAGCGGTTTTTCGCATTGAAAGTCGGCCCGACGGAGGTTCTTCCGCCGGGTGTTGAGTCTCGGTCCCGGGCTCTTCCACGAGCGCCGGGGCGATAAACGCAGGAGGACGAAATGGCAGTGAGAGTCGCTATAAATGGTTTCGGCAGGATAGGCAGGCTTGTTTTCAGGAACGGCTTCGACAAGCGCGGGCTGGAGTTCGTCGCGGTGAACGATCTCACCGATCCCGCGACACTGGCTCATCTGCTCAAGTACGACTCCGTTCACGGGCGATTTCCAGCCGAGGTCAGGGTCGCGAAGGGCGGCATAAGAGTCGGCGGCAGGACGCTCAAGGTCCTTTCGGAAAAGGATCCGGAGAAGCTGCCGTGGCGCAAGCTGGGAGTGGACGTGGTGATCGAGGCGACGGGGCGTTTCCGCGCCCGCAAGGATGCGGGCAAGCACCTCGCAGCGGGGGCGAAAAAGGTCATGATCTCGGCTCCTTCCGGGGACGCGGACATAATGATAGTGATCGGGGTCAACCACAAGAAGTACGACAAGCGCAAGCATCACGTGATATCCACCGCGTCCTGCACGACGAACTGTCTCGCCCCGGTCGCCAAGGTCTTGAACGATTCCTTCGGCATCCGGTACGGGCTGATGACGACTATTCACGCCTACACCAACGACCAGAGGATCCTGGACTTCCCCCACAAGGATCTTCGCCGGGCGAGAGCCGCAATGATCTCGATGATTCCCACCACGACCGGGGCGGCCGTGGCCGTCACCAGGGTTCTTCCCGAGCTCAAGGGAAAGCTCGACGGTATGGCGGTGAGAGTCCCCGTGGCGGACGGCTCACTCGTCGATCTCACCGTGGATCTCAAGCGCTCGGCTAGCGTAGAGGAGATCAACGAAGCGATGAAGAAGGCGGCGAAGGGGAGCCTCAGAGGCGTGCTCGAATACACCGAGGACGAGATCGTGTCCGCGGACATCGTAGGCAATTCCCACTCTTCGATCTTCGATGCGAAAGCCACGATGAAAGTGGGAAGAAAGATGTTCAAGGTTCTGTCTTGGTATGACAACGAGTTCGGCTATTCCGCCCGTATGGTGGACATGCTGAAACTCCTCACCAAGTGAGAGGAATCCAAAATGAAGAAACTTAGCGTCCGCGATTGTGAAGTCAAGGGTAAGCGGGTGTTGATGCGGGTGGATTTCAACGTGCCGATCGACGGCGACAAGAACATAACGGATGACACCAGGATCCGCGCGGCGCTGCCTACGATCAGGAACATCGTGGGGCGCGGCGGCAAGTTGATCTTGATGAGTCATCTCGGGCGCCCCCGGGGTAAGTGGGACGAGGGGTTGAGCCTCGCCCCGGTCGCTTTCAAGCTTGGTGAGATGGTCGAGAACCCCGTCCGCTTCGTCAAGGATTGCAGGGGAGACCAGGTGCGCAAGAAGGTCTCCGCCATGAAGGAGGGGGAGATATTGCTCCTCGAGAATCTTCGTTTCTATCCGGGAGAGGAAGCGAACGATCCCGATTTCGCGCGCGACCTCGCCTCGCTGGGAGAGATCTACGTGAACGATGCCTTCGGTACCGCTCATCGCGCCCATGCTTCCACAGTAGGCGTCACCGAGTTTTTCAACATCCGCGCCGGCGGCTTTCTCATGGAGAAGGAACTCGATTCGCTGGGCAAGGCTCTCGACGATCCCGAAAGGCCGTTCGTGGCGGTGCTCGGCGGTGCCAAGATCAAGGGAAAGATAAATCTCATCAAAGCGCTCCTTGCCAAGGTCGATGTTCTTCTGGTAGGCGGCGGGATGATGTTCACGTTCTACAAGGCGAGCGGCCTCGAGATCGGCGAGAGCATAGTCGACGACGATTACCTGGATATGTGCCGGGAGTTGCTCGAATCCACGCGGAAGGAGGGTTCGAAGTCGAAACTGCTTCTTCCGATCGATTGCATCGTGGCCGGAGAGATCGACGATTCAGCTCCGACGCGCGAGGTTTCGAGCGCGGATATCCCCGAGGACCAGATCGGCGTGGACATTGGGCCCAAGACGGTGGCCTTGTTCAAGCAGGAATTGAGCAAGGCGGGGACGATATTCTGGAACGGTCCGATGGGGATCTTCGAAAAACCGAATTTCGCCGAGGGCACCAAAGACATCGCCCGCGCAATCGCCGCCGCAACGGAGCGGGGGGCGACAACGATCGCCGGAGGCGGCGACAGCGTGGCGGCGATCAATCTCCTGGGGATAGCGGACAAGTTCTCGCATGTTTCGACCGGGGGAGGAGCTTCGCTCGAATTCATGGAGGGCAAGCCGCTCCCCGGCGTGGAGGCGCTGTGCGACGTGGCGGGTGCTTCCTGCGACGCTTGATGGATGAGCAAATAGCAGCGGGTGGATAGTAATCCGGGTTGCCTGCCTCGACATGCTCGAACGCGACTCCGCAGCGCGCTATGATTGAATCATTCGCGCGCGAGGACGCCGGAGCGTGAGAGCATGTCGAGGCAGGCTCACATCCGCGGATTGCAGAAACTTGGCCCCCAAGCAGCGGGTGGCAGCGATTCGGGGCCCCCGCCGCGCGCAGCGATAGCGAGCACGGTGGGGTGAGATCGCTGACAGGACCCGCGGCACTCGGGCAAGGAGCCAACGCAGCGGGTGGCGGCGATTCAAAGAGGAGGACAAGGCGGATGGCCAGGAAAAAGCTGGTTGCGGCCAACTGGAAAATGAACAAGACGATCGCGGAAGCAGAGGCTTTCGCGCGCGAGCTCAAAACCGGCCTCGAGGGCATCTCGTGCGATCTCGCGATCTTTCCCCCGTTCCTCTCCCTGGCCCCCGTCGCGCGCATCCTCGAGGGAACCGCAGTGCGTGTGGGAGCCCAGGACGTGTTCTGGGAGGATCACGGGGCCTTCACCGGCGAGGTGTCCTGCGCCATGTTGCTCGATGCCGGCGCCGGCCTCGTCCTCGTGGGGCATTCCGAGCGCCGGCACCTTATGGGTGAGAGTGACGAAGTGGTGGCCAAGAAACTCGGGGCCGCGTTGGATTCCGGCCTCGTGGTGGTTCTGTGCGTCGGCGAGAAGCTCGAGGACCGCGAATCCGGCAGGGCGAGAAGCGTCGTGGAGAGGCAATTGATTTCGGCTTTCGAGCATATCGATGCATCCTTGATGCGGAGAATCGTCGTTGCATATGAGCCGGTCTGGGCGATAGGCACCGGGAGGACCGCATCGGCGGACGACGCCGAGGAGATGCACGCATTCATAAGAAGTTTCGCTAAAGATAAATTCGGTGATTCCGTCGCCCGCGATCTGCGGATTCAATACGGCGGCAGCGTCAAGCCGGGAAATGCAGCAGAGCTTCTCGGCAGGGACGAGATCGACGGCGCCCTCGTAGGAGGGGCGAGTCTCGAGGTGGATTCATTCCTCGCAATCGCGAGGGCGGTTGGGTGATTGGGGCGAGCCGCTTGACTGACGGTGATTCATTTGGTAACCTACCAGAGGATGATGACTTATGATGGACATTGTTTTCAAATTGGTTTTGGCTGCTCACATCCTGGTCTGTTTCGCACTGATCGTGGTCGTGCTCCTGCAATCGAGTAAAGGCGGGGGATTGGCCGGTGCATTCGGGGGCGGCGGCGGTCAGACGATTTTCGGCGGCCAGGAAACGGCCACTTTCCTGAGCAAGGCGACCACGTATCTCGCCGTGATGTTCATGCTCCTCTCGCTCAGTCTGGCCTATCTCTCCTCGCAGAAGGGGCCCCAAGAGGGCAAGATCAGGCGATCGAGAGTGCCTGCCGTCGCTCGTGACGTGATCCCGAGAGGCGGGAGCGTGGAGGAGGTGCTGGGGGCGGCTGCTTCCGATACGACTCAAACAGAGAAAAAATAGCGTTACATGCGGGTGCCGAGGTGGTGGAACTTGGTAGACACGCTGTCTTGAGGGGGCAGTAGACGAAAGTCTGTGCGGGTTCGAGTCCCGCCCTCGGCACCATGGACCTTCCATCCAATTACCTTGCCGCCCCATTACCGTTTTTAACCCCCGGGCGAAGATATGCTTTCATCGATACAGGCTCACATCGCCACCGAATAATCATCGGCGCCGCGTGAAGGCTCGGTGCGCGGTGACAAATAGAATTTGAAGAATCACTTCCATGGTATAGAATGCTCTTGGAGAAAGTCTCCGATTCGCCGTTTCCCAATCAAGGTGGTGGTAGCAATGAAGGCTTCCAAGAGAACCGGATCAACCGGGGGAATCATCGGCCGGAAGGCGTGCTGGGCGCTTGCCTTGTCCGGCTTTCTGCTCGTTTTCGCAGCAGGCGGTGCCTCTTCGAATACATCGAGCAAGAGCACACTCGACGACCAGCAGTCCGTGGCCGTCACGATTTACAACAGCGACTTGGGTGTAGTGAAGGACGTGAGGCGGCTCAGGATCCCGCAGGGGGTCGTTTCTCTCACCTTCGAGGGCGTAGCCTCGAAGATAGACCCGACCAGCGTGAGCATCAGATCCCTCGACAAGCCGGGGAAACTCTCCGTGCTGGAGCAGAACTTCGAGTTCGATCTGATAAGCCCGGCGAAGCTGATGGAGAAGTATCTGGGTATGGAGGTCGAGCTCGTAGCCAAGACCAAGAAGGGCGAACAGACCCGCAAAGCGAGGTTGATCGGAATCGACAAAGGGTACGTCTACGAGATAAACGGCAAGATAGAGATGAATCCTCCGGGCAGAGTGGTGTTGCCCGAGCTCCCCGAGGGATTGATATCGAAACCTTCACTCGTATGGCTTCTCGACAACCGTGCCGGGGATCAGACCATCGAAGCCAGCTACATGACCTCCGGCATGTCCTGGCGGGCGAACTATGTGGCCGTCCTTTCGGAGGACGACAAGAAGATGGATTTCACCGGCTGGGTCACGATAAACAACAAGAGCGGCGCGACCTACAACGACGCCGTACTCAAGCTCATCGCCGGGGACGTCCACAGGGTATCGAGGATGACACGGGGACGTTTGATGAAGACCGAGGGGATGATGCTGCGGGCTGCGAAAACGATGGAAGAGAAGTCCTTCTTCGAATACCACATGTACACGCTGGGCCGGCGCACCACCCTCAAGAACAACCAGAGCAAGCAGTTGAAAATGGTCGAGGCCAAGGGAGCCGGCGTGGACAAGAAGTTCATATACGCTCCCCGCGGCGGGTACTTCTATTCGCCCATGGGGGGCGGTTCGATGAGCGGCAAGGTCGGTGTCTATCTGGAGCTGGACAACTCGAGCGCGAACAATCTCGGGATCCCGATCCCCAAGGGCGTAATCAGGGTTTACAAGAAGGACGACGACGGCTCCCTGGAGTTTCTCGGTGAGGACGAGGTCGACCATACACCGGAAGACGAGAAGATAAGGATGAAGATAGGCGATGCCTTCGACGTGGTGGCCGAGCACGTGCAGACGGATTTCAAGAAGATGCGGAACTCGTACGAGTCGTCTTACAAGGTGACCATAAGGAATCACAAGAAGGAGAAGATAGTCGTCTCGGTCATCGAGCGGATCTACGGCGACTGGAAGATACGCGACAACACCTACAAGTTCATCAAGGAAGCTTCCGACAAGGTGAGGTTCGATGTCCCCGTCGACGCCAAAGGCGAGTCGATACTCATGTACCGCGTGATCGTCAAGCAATGATCGGGAAGGAGGAGACAGAGTCGTATGGACACGATTGGATCGCTGGATTCCATCGTAGGTGAGCATGCCGGTTTCGTTCTTGCGGGGGCTTCATTGGTCGCGCTGGTCGCCCTGATGCTGGCTCTCGTGTCTTTCTTGCGTCTTCGCGCTCTGACGCGTCCTTTCGGTGCCATCAAGGAGAAAGCGGCAGGCGATTCCGATTATCTCCCCAGTCTCGTCGCCGCGATAGATTCCAACCGCCGGAGTGTCGAAGAGCTGGCGGAGGGGCTGGCCGAAACGGCGCATCAGGCCAGGTCTTCCTTCAGGTACGTCGGGCTGGTCCGCTACGATGCTTTCGAGGACGTGGGCGGCAAACAGAGTTATTCCTTGTGTCTGCTCGATGGACATCGGAACGGATTCCTCATCACTTACCTCACGGGACGTAATTCCACGCGAAGCTACGCGGTGGGGATAAGGAAGGGAGAGCATTCGCGCAAGCTGAGCGAAGAGGAGATGAGGGCCTACGAGGAGGCTTGCATGGGCATCGATGGAAGAGACTCTCCATAGATTCAAATGGTTATGGATTTCCAGCGGTCACGCTCGAGCCTTGCGAACATGACGGTTCCGAGAACGGCTATGTAGCAAACGGCCCCCACCCAGGCCCCGACGACTCCCCATCCCAGGACCGTTCCGAAGAGGAAAGCGAGAGGAAGAAAGAGCATCCACGCGAACGAAACGGTGATAATCATCGGCGCTTTGGTGTCTCCCGCCCCTCTCAACGCTCCGCTCGCGATCATCTGTATCGTGTCGAACAACTGGAATACCGCCGCTAGAAGCATCATTCTTCGCCCGAGCTCCATGACCTCCCGGTCCGAGGTGAAGATCTCGACGATCGGTGAAGCGAACAGGATGAATGCTATTCCGAGTCCGATCGCATAGAAAAGTCCCAGTTTCAATGCCGAATGGGCGCTTTTCTTGGCCGAGTCGCTCCGCCCTCCCCCGATGTGTTGCCCCATCAAAGTCGTGGCCGCTATCCCGAATCCCTGCGCGGGCATGAAGGAAAAGGCGAGGACCTGGATTATTATCTGGTTGGCGGCGAGCGGCGCCGTCCCGATCCGACCGACGTACGCGAAGAAGACGAGGAAGCTCGCCATGTCGAGCAGGAAGTGGATGCCTATGGGCAGGCCTATCTTGAGCAGCTTGCGCGTTTCGGAGTAGACGAAGCGGTAGGCGCGGTGCGTATCGTACTTCTCCCGGTAGGGCCGGGACAAGGAAATGACCGCGAAAGCCCCCGCTGCCAGGAAATTGGCTATGGCGGTCGAGACGGCGGCTCCCGCAACCCCCATCGCCGGAAAGGGGCCCTTCCCGAAAATGAGGAAGTAGTCGCCTATGATGTTGAATAGATTCGCGAAAGCCACGACCTTCATCGGGGTCTTCGTGTTTCCGATGCCTCGAAAAAAATTGGAATAAGCGAATTGCAGCACGGCGAAGGGAGCGGAGAGCATCCTTATGTCGGCGTAGGCGAGGGTGTTGCGCTCGACTTCACCTGCGGGTCCAAGAAGGCGGATGATCTCCGGGTTGAAGAATCTTACCACGTAGATGAACAGGCCGGCGGCCAGGGCGATGTACAAACCCTGCCATAGATTCCTTCCGCAATCCTTGAATCGCCCCTTCCCGAAATACTGGGATACGTACGTATTGACGCTGTAGGTCAAGCCGACGAAGAAGGAATAGGTCGTCCACACCATGATCCCGCCGAGACCTACTGCAGCCAGTTCCACCTTGCCCACGTGCCCGACCATGGCCGAGTCCACGGTCCACATCACGGTTTGCGAGAGCATGGTCAGTATGGCGGGGTAGGCGAGCCGCCACACTTCATCGTACGAACCATGCCTGCTGTCTTGCATATCGAAACCCTTCGTTCCGAAGGCGGCGGTTGGCGATTCTTCGATCCGGAAACCCGCTCGATGAAGCAATGAAGAGAGGCCGGGTCAGGCTAATTCGAATCTCCCTTGCGTTTCCTGCTGTAGTTCTCGAGGATTCTCTTTTCGGTCTCGGTCAGCTCCTCGTATCCCTTTTTCGAGATCTTGTCGAGGATCGAGTCGACCTTCTCCTGCTCGTTCTCGTCGTGCCGGGTCCTGTGCTCATGGGTGTACTTACGCCATTTCCACTGCATTCGGGAGACGAAGCTCCAGCGGCCTATTTCGTCGCGGAAGAACAGCAAGCCGCCTGCCATTCCGCCCAGGTGTGCGAAATAAGCTATGCCGGAAGGTCCCGAGATGCCCTGGAGCAGTTGGAAGACCGCGAGAAAGGTAACGAGATGTTTGGCCCTGACGGGGAACAGGAACCATATGTAAATCAAGTTGTCTGGAAACAGGATGGCATATGCGAGGAGCAGCCCGAACCCCGCTCCGCTCGCTCCCAGCGTATAACCGTTATAGGAGAAGACGAAGGTGAACAGAGCGGCGGAGATACCGCAAGTGACATAATATCGAAAGAAACGCCTGCTCCCCCACACGCTCTCCAGGGCGCTTCCGAACATCCAGACTATGAACATGTTGAACAGGAGATGCCAGACGCCGGCATGGAGGAACATGTATGTGAATATCTGCCAGACGTAGAACTTGTGCACCACCGCCCACGGGCTGAGCGAAAATACGCGGGTGAAGCCCGGCCTGAACATCTGCTGCAGGATGTACACGGCGACGTTGGCGACGACGATCTTGTTCACCCAGCTGTCCATGAAAGAGCCGCCGAATCCGCTTCGCCGAGAATAATAATACTGTCGCATAATAGTATCCCTTCTTTTCAGGCAAATAAGATACAATCTCGAGTCGTGGATTAGCAATGCCTAATTGATGCTTCGTGACGTGTTTCCGTCGGAGCAGGGAACAATCGGCGCCGCCCGCCGGAGGGGACGGTTGAAGGGAGCGGCGGCTTTGCGGGGAAGAGTGAAACTTTATCGGTCTTACGGCGTAATCACACCTATGCAGCGAAGGAAAGGATGATGGCAAGGATAAAGAGCGGAAGAATTCTCATGAGCGTCTTGGGCGCTGTAATTATAATAATGTTGGCTGGTTACGGCGCCAAGCAGCTTGCGTCCCGCCGCAATGCGGCCAACGATTCGACTGCGGCCGCGTCCGGGGAGAAGAAAGAGTCACGGGAGGATAAGAAGGGAGAAGCGGAGCCGGTACCGGTGGAAGTGACCACGGTGGATTACAGGGAGATATCATCGTATTACCGGACCACGGCGACTCTCGAACCGGAGAGGAAGGTGGATGTGGTCGCCAAGATAGCGGGCGAAGTCGCCGCTATCCTGGTCGAAGAGGGCGTCCGCGTGAGCCGAGGGGACCTGCTATGCAGACTCGACGACAGCGAGGAGAGAATAGCCCTCGAGGAAGCGGAGATAAACGAAAAGAAGGAGCGCAGGGAACTTTCGAGATTCAAGAAGATGCACGAAGAGAATCTCATCAGCGACAAGGAGTATTCCGATGCGGAATACAAGTATGAAGTGGCTAGGAACAACTACGACGCGGCCAGGCTCAAGTACGGCTATACGAAGATAAGGGCTCCCTTCGAAGGAGTCGTCACGAAGAGATTCGTGGACGTGGGCTCGAACGTGACCGTGGGGATGAAACTGTTCGAACTCGCCGACATCGATCCTCTCCTCGTCTACATGTATCTGCCCGAGAACGAGATCGCGGGCATAAAGCCGGGGCAGAAGATCTACATCAATCCCGACAGCGATCCCGGCAGGACGTTGACCGGCAAGATAGCCAGGATCTCGCCCGAAGTGGACGACAAGACGGGAACGGTGAAAGTCACGGCGGAAGTCTCCGGCGAGGCCATGCCCGGGAGCTTCGTCAGGATAAAGATAGTGACGGCCACGCATCCCCGCTCTCTCGCCGTTCCCCGCAAGGGCCTGGTCAGTGATACCGGCGAATTCTTCGTGTTCGTGGCACAGGCGGATACCGTGAGGAAAACACCCGTAGAAGTCGGTTTCCAGGATGAAGCCTTCGCCGAGATTCTCGAAGGGCTCGAGCCCGGGGATAGTGTTGTGGTAGTGGGGCAGGGAGCACTCAAGCACGGTTCCAGGATCAAAGTCATTTCCGCCCGGGCGGAAGAAAGTGTATCCAAAGGCGGAGGCAGCTAGGTATTACCGGAAGGCCGGGTAGTTCGAACGGACCGGCCCGATGGATGGAGAGTCGACCGGTGAAGATCATCGAGTTTTCCATCAATCGCCCTGTTACCATCGCGATGATCTTCCTCGCCGCGGTCATCTTCGGTTTGGTGTCCCTTTCCAGGCTTCGCCTCCAGCTATTGCCCGACATATCGTACCCCACCCTGACCATCCAGACTGAATACCCGGATGCGGCGCCTCTCGAGGTGGAGAACTTCGTCACCCGGCCGCTCGAGGAAGCCGTGGGCGTCGTGACGGGCCTTCGCAACCTGCGATCGGTCTCCAAGCCGGGGATGTCCGAGATCACCCTCGAGTTCACGTGGAAGACCCCGATGGATTATGCGGCTCTGGACGTTCGCGAAAAAATCGATCTCGTGAACCTTCCCAAGGAATGCAAGCAACCCGTCATCCTGAGGTACGACCCTTCGCTGGATCCCGTGCTGAGGATCGCGGTATACGGGATCGACAACCTCGCCCGGTTACGGAACCTGGCCGACCGGGTCGTCAAGAAGGACCTCGAGTCGCTGGAGGGGGTGGCCAGCGCAAAAGTCCTCGGCGGCTTGGAAGAAGAAGTTCAAGTAGAACTCGATGAACGCAAGTTGGCATCCCTCGGCGTCCCCGTCTCCGCGGTGGGGAGGAGGCTCTCCGAGGACAATATCAACCAGTCCGGCGGAAGGCTGCGGGATCGTGGATCCGAGTTCCTGCTCAGGATGGAGAACGAGTTTCGCGACGTCGACGAGATCCGTAACACTATCATCGAGAACCGGGAGGGAAGAAAGATCGTCCTCGCCGACCTGGGGAGGGTGGTGCGCGGCTACAAGGAAAGGGAGGTGATCACCAGGCTCAACGGCAGGGAAGCGGTGGAAGTGGCGGTCTACAAGGAGGGCGATGCCAATACGGTCGAGATGGCCAAGGCGGTGAGGGATCGTATTCGGACGCTCTCGGGCGAGCTTCCGGAGGGGGTAAGGGCCAAGATCCTCTTCGACCAGGCCGGTTTCATAGAGAAGGCGATCGGCGAAGTGGAAAGCAACGCGCTCCTGGGCGCCGTTCTCGCCGTGCTCGTGCTTTTCGTTTTCCTGCGCGACGTGAGGAGCACGCTCGTGATCGGCCTTTCAATACCGATATCCATAATGGTCACCTTCATTTTCATGAGGCAGCTGGGGGTCTCTCTCAACTTGATGTCCCTAGGCGGATTGGCCCTGGGGGTGGGCATGCTGGTCGACAACTCGATCGTGGTGCTGGAGAGCATATCCCGCCACAGGGAAAGGGGCATGGGGAGGCGCGACGCCACCTTGCGCGGAGCCGGCGAAGTGGGCAGGGCCGTGACCGCCTCGACCCTTACGACGGTCGCCGTCTTCGGGCCGATCGTTTTCGTGGAGGGGATCGCAGGCCAGATTTTCAAGGATCAGGCGTTAACCGTGTCGATCTCCCTCCTCGCTTCGCTCATGGTTGCGTTGATGCTCATACCGATGGTCTCCTCCCTGCAAGCGAAGAGAAAAGAAACCGAATCGTCGGACCAGGAAGGTGAAGCGACGCCGGATGGAACGGACGGCGGAAGCGTATTGAAGCGGGCGGCGCGTTTTCTCTTTCAATCGCTTCCCGTGCTCCTGTTGGCGACCGCGCGAAGGGTGCTCGGAGCTGCGGCCAGGGGAGCGGCGCGATTGTTCGCTCCAGTCCTCCTACTCTTCGAGAAGGTCTATGCCGGAGTCGAGAGGGGCTATCGATCCGTTCTGGAACGTACCCTGAGAAGAAAGGGAGTCTTTCTGCTTGGCGTTTTCCTTTTCTTCTCCTTCACGATCTTCATGGGCCGGTTCATGGGCAAGGAACTGATTCCCCAGTTCTCACAGGGGGAATTCAGTTTCACCGTCCGCCTGCCCGAGGGCAGCCCTCTCGAAGCGACTGACAAGAAGATAAAGGAAATGGAAGCGATCATCGCAAAGCAACCCGCAGTGGATTCGTATTTTTCTTCAGTCGGCCAGACGAGCAGGCAGGGAAGCAACATAAAGAACAAGGACGAGAACGTCGGCCAGATCAACGTGGTCATGAAGGACAGGAACGACAGGAAACGTGAGGCCCGCTTGGTCGACAGGCTGAGGACGAGGTTCGCCGCTGTCGAAGGGGTGGACTGCAAGTTCACGAGGCCTATGTACTTCACGTTCCAGACGCCGGTCGAGGTTGATGTCTTCGGATACAACCTGGATGACTTGAAGAGGACGGCCGACGAACTCGAAAGGGCGATAGCGGAGATTCCCGGGGTCAAGGACGTCAAGAGCTCTATGCGGGTCGGCGATCCCGAGCTGAACATAGTTTTCGACCGTGACAGGCTTGCTTCCTTCGGGCTTCAGCTCAAAGGAGTGTCCGCGATCCTGAAGAACAAGATCTACGGCGACGTCCCCACGAAGCTGAGGGAAAGAGAGAGGGAAATAGACATACGCGTCAGGACGTCCGCATGGCGGGCCGATGAAGCCGACATGCTCAAGTCTCTGGTCATCGGTGAATACGAGGGCAAGCCCATCTTCTTGGGCTCGGTGGCCCGCATCGAGAGCGGCAGGGGGCTGAGCCAGATAACACGTATCTCGCAACAGAGGGCGGCGGTGATTTCGGGCAACATTCAAGGACGGGACCTGGGTTCCGTCGCAAGGGACATCAAGAAAGTCATAGCGAAGCTCAGGATGCCGTCGGACGTGACTGTCGGCCTCGCGGGCCAGAACGAAGAACTCCTCGATTCGTTCCGCAACCTGGTGTTCGCTCTCGTTCTGGCCGTTTTTCTCGTTTACCTGGTGATGGCATCCCAATTCGAGTCTTTCCTGCATCCGTTCATAATCCTCTTCACCGTGCCCATGGGCATAATAGGCGTCGTGTGGACGCTCCTCATGTTCAAGAAATCGATAAGCGTGGTGGTTCTGATCGGCGTGATCATGCTGGCGGGAATAGTGGTGAACAACGGGATCGTGCTGATCGATTACATAAACACGCTCCGCAGAAGCGGAGTCCCCCGCGCCGAAGCGGTGCGCAGAGGAGGGCAGGTACGGTTGCGCCCCATTCTGATGACGACTTTCACCACCGTGCTCGGCTTGTTGCCGATGGCTTTGGGTTTGGGGGAGGGGGCCGAAATAAGGACGCCGATGGCTCTGGCCGTGATCGGGGGACTCCTCGGTGCGACTTTCCTCACGCTTCTCGTGATACCTGCCATGTACGAGATCATCGACAGGGGCGAATAATGCGCGGCAAGGCGGTCGGCGACGATGAAGCTATATGAGTTGTCAGTCAAGAAACCGGTCCTCGTGTCGATAGGGCTCGTCACCCTTCTCGTCGTCGGCGTCATATCGGTCACGAAGCTTCCGATCGAGTTCTTTCCCCAAATGGATTTTCCGTTCTGTGGCGTCTATGTTCCCTATCCGAACTCGATCCCCTCCCACGTGGAGAAGAAGATCGCAAAGCCTATCGAGGAGGTGCTGGGCACGTTGGACGACGTGAAGAGGATCTTCTCCAACTCGACTTCCGACGGGGCTTTCATAGGTGTCCAATTCAACTGGGGGCAGGACATAAACGTGCTGCGCATGGAAGTGAAGGAGAAGGTCGACCAGATCAGGAACGAGCTTCCTTCCGACATCGAGAGAATCCAGATCTTCACTTTCAACTCCAACGACGCGCCGATAATGGTCGGCAGGATCTCGGCGGTGGGCAAGGACCTGTCCGGGAGCTACGAGCTTCTCGAAAGGACGATACTCAACCCGTTGAGGCGCCTCGAAGGGGTGGGGCAGGTGAACATCGACGGCATCGAGCCGAAAGAGGTGGTGATCTACCTCAAGCTCAACAAGCTGAAGGCTCACCGCGTCGACGTCGGATCGATCTTCTCGCTCCTCCAGAATACGAACCTCACCGTCTCGGTCGGCGAATTGACGGCCAGGGGGATGAGATACAGACTTCGGGCCTCGGGGAATTTCTCATCGCTGGAAGACGTCGAAGATCTTCCCGTCGACAGCGAGGGGCTGCGCTTGAAAGACATCGCCGAAGTCTACTACGGCGAACCGGAAATAGGCTACGGAAGGCACCTCAATCGCGAGAAGGCGATCGCCTTCTGGGTGCAGAAAAGCTCGGGGACCAATACGGTCGAAGTGGCCCGCAAGGTGAAATCCACCCTTGCCCGGATCGGCGAAGATCCGGCCTTGAAAGGAATCAACGTTCTCCTTTTCTGGGACCAGTCCGAGCAGATTCTGAACAGCCTGCACGGGTTGAAACAGGCGGGGCTCATCGGCGCGTTCTTCGCCGTGTTGATCCTCTATTTCTTTCTCCGGCGCCTCAGCACGACGTTGATCATAGCGGTGGCCATACCTTTCTCTATTCTGTGTACTTGTTCCTTCCTCTATTTCACGGGGAGGACTCTCAACATTCTCACGATGATGGGTTTGATGCTGGGCGTCGGGATGCTCGTGGACAACGCCATCGTGGTGCTCGAATCGATATTCAGGCACCAGGGCAAGGGGGAGGATCCGGCCGTCGCTTCCATCGTCGGTTCACGGGAGGTGGCGACGGCGGTCGTGGCGGCCACGCTCACGTCGGTCATAGTTTTCGCTCCCGTCATCTTCACCTACGACTCCACGGGGCTTCTCACTTTCCTGGCCCAGGTGGGAGTGACGATCTCGGTCGCTCTCATCTTTTCCCTCCTCGTTTCGCTGACGCTCATTCCTTTCCTCACGTCGCGAATCCTGCGACCGAAGAGAACGCGTGAATCCGCGCTGCTCAATCGCCTGCAGGAAAGGTACCTGAAGGTGCTCCACTGGACGACGGTGAAGAGGCCGTACATCACCGGCTACGTGATACTTACCGCCATAGTCCTGGTCACGGCGGCGGGAGCCAGGATTTTCAAGCTTGGATTCGACCTCGAAGAAGGCGAGATCGTCGAGAACATTTACATAAACTACGAGTTCACGGACAATCTCACGTACCGGGAGACGGAACGCTATGTCGAGCGCGTGGAGGATTTTCTCTTCGCGCACCGCGACGAGCTGGGGATAAAGAACGTTTACAGCTATTACGCGGACAACGAGGCCGGAACCACGATCTATTTCAAGGACAAGTATCTCGGCAAGCGGGAACTCAAGAGGCTGAGGAAGATGCTTCACGAGAAACTCCCCGTGCTGGCGGGCGCAAAGCTCAGGTTGGGGGACGAGAAGGGCGAACGGGGCGGCGCCAAGCCGATAACAGTGACTCTCTTCGGCGAAGACGAGGGGCTCCTCGAGGAGCTGGCCGGGGAAGTCAAGAGGCGGTTGAAATTGATCGGCGAACTGGATGACGTTCACACGAGCATAGAACGCGGCAAGGACGAGATCAAGGTGTCGCTCAACCGCGATCTTGCGGCGCGCTACGGGATAACTCCCCAGGGGGTGGGAGCGGTCATGAACCTCACGTTCCGGGGTGTGCCGCTGAGAAGGTTCCAGGGCAGGAACCGGGAAGTGCCGATGCGGATAGAGCTCCATCCGAATGACAAGATCGGCTTGCACAATCTCGAGAACCTCACCGTCGCGGCCGGCGCGGACGGCGAATTCACGCTGGGTTCGGTCGCCGATCTCTCGGTGAGCAAGGGCCCGAACGTGATAAGGCGGGAGCACGGCAAGACGGCGGTATCGGTGCAGGGAATCTACGACGGCAAGAACGCCAAGAAAGTACTGGATCGGATAAGGTCCATCATGCAATCGATCCGAATGCCGATCGGTTATTCCTGGTCGTTCGGCGATCGTATAGTCGAGCAGCAACAAAAGCAAAAGGAGATGATCATCAATGTGCTGCTCGCCTTGATCTGCGTCTACATGGTCATGGCTGCTCTTTTCGAATCCTTCATGCACCCCTTGGTCATCATGTTGTCTCTTCCATTCGCGTTCATAGGCGTCGTCTGGATGCTGGTATTGACCGGAACGGCCATCAACATAATGACCATGATAGGCTTCGTGATCCTGATCGGGATCGTGGTCAACAACGGGATCATCCTGATCGATCACATCAACAATTTCCGCAAGCTGGGGCTTCCGATCGAGGAGGCGGTTATGGAAGGGGGAAAGGAGCGGTTCCGCCCCATCCTGATGACGGCCGCCACCACCGTGCTCGGATTGACTCCCATGGCGATCGGCAATGCCAACATCGCCGGCTCGCAGTACTACCCGCTGGCCCGGGCGGTGATGGGAGGGCTGATAAGCTCGACTTTCCTGACCCTCGTGATGCTTCCCACGTATTACGTGATAGCCGACAGGTTCACCACGCGGCTCGGCGAGATATGGCGGCGGGCAAGCATGTAACTGCTTGTAATAATTGGACATCAATTGCTCTTCGAGGGCTCCCCTCCGCGCGTGATCCGTCTTTGCGCTTTGCGCGATCCTTGATCGTTTTTCCTCGAAAACTTCTTGCACAAACCAAGAAGCCACATTTAATTTATTAGGAAAATACGAATCAGTTTTGGGAGGCATCTCGAAGCAAGGAGGTTGTGAATGTCGAATGAAATAGAAATCACCGATGCAAATTTCGAGAGCGAAGTGCTCCAGTCGGATATTCCCGTCCTGATAGATTTTTGGGCGCCTTGGTGTGGTCCGTGCAGAATGGTCGCTCCCATCGTGGAGGAGATCGCCAAGGAGTACGGCGGCAAGATCAAGGTGGGGAAGGTGAATACCGACAACAACCAGAAAGTTGCGGCGCAATACGGCATCATGAGCATTCCTACTCTCATGCTCTTCAAGGACGGCAAGGAGATCGAGAGAATAATAGGGGCTCAACCCAAAGAAGCGATCACGTCCAAGATCGATGCCTTGTTGAATTAACCCATTGGGGGAAACCATGTATGGATTCTCAAAGAAACTGACCCTGGCCTACGATGAAGCGATCGAGAAGGTGAAGGCGGCGCTCCAGGACGAAGGCTTCGGTGTATTGACGGAGATCGATGTCAAAGCCACGATCAAGAAGAAGCTGGACAAGGATTTCCGAAAGTACATCATTCTCGGCGCGTGCAATCCACCTATCGCCTACCGGGCTCTCTCGGAAGAGATCGAGATAGGTCTTCTCCTTCCCTGCAACGTCATAGTGTACGAGAACGACGACGGCGGTACCACCGTGTCCGTGGTCAACGCGGCGAAGATGCTGTCCGTAGTGGAGAGGGAAGAACTCGGGCCTATGGCCGAGGAAGTAAACGGAAAACTACGAAAGGTGCTCGAAGCAATCTGAATCTTTCCTCCTCCTATTCGGGATTGCGCGAGCGCGCTGCTTCGGCCATTAGGAACCCTATGTAGGGCAGCCACAGGGCCAAAATGGAGAGGTACATGAGGACGTTCGTGTAGAACACCTTGTACAGAGGTATGAATCTCGCCACGAACGTGCTCGGCGGGTACAGGCTGGTGACAGTGGGATTGGACAGAAAAGCATACTTTATCGAAGCAGCTGCAGTGCCCAGATGAACGAGATAGAGAACGAATAGCGAGGGGATGAAGAAAGCGAAAAACCTCTTCAAGCGTGGCCTGATCGGCGACGCGAGATAGAGAGCGAGCAACATGGCGGTGTTGCTCGTTATATCCTCGGCCTTTATGACGAGAACGAGCTTCTTCCCCGAGATCAAGAGCTTGACGAGCAAGTCCCCTCCTCCCGCCCCCACTCCCTTGACCGGCCCCAGGGGGTCAAGCGCAGGATACAGCCAATCCAACCCCCAAGCGATCAAATGGTGGTAGATGTGCGATACCTTCAACAGCTGCCACGCGACGAGGATCAGTATGTAGAAGGGGATCGCTTTAGCCAGAAGCTTCAGTGCCGCCCTTGGACCCATAGATCGAGTACCTGCTCACCCAGAACAACCAGACCCCGATCGTCACCAGAATCACTACCGCCTGCGCGTAGTAATAATGAACGGAATCGAAAATCCCGGGTATCTTGAACCCTATTATGAAAAGCGCCGCGATCCGAATGATGTTGACGAGAAATATCACTGGGTATCCCAGCGCGAGACCCGCGAGTTTGTTTTTCCACGTGGCGGGAAAGCCCAGGATCGTGGCGAAGAAGATCGCCGTGGCCTCGATGCCGTTGCAGACGTTGAGAAGGTTGACCGTGAAACGCGGTGAGGTGATGAGACATCCGTTTCCACGGGCCTCGATACCAAGGAGCCTTAGAAAGAGCCGGCTGGCGGCGGCCACGAAGTTCGTATAAGGCGTGCTGAAGTGCACCTCGACCCAATTGAAGCTGAGCAGGACGAAAAACGCGATCAGCGAGACGATCGTGATCACCATGAAGCGGATGATAGGCAGGTTGTTCTTGAGAGCCTTCTTGAGATCGGATCCCCTGGATGCAAGACGAGGCTCTTTTTCTTTGCTCTCGCTATCGACCAAAGCTTTCCTTCCTTGGCTGGAGATTCCGCCTGAGAAGATGCCATTTTATCATATATTACAATCGAATGGCAGAGAAATTGCTGCCCCGGCCAGGGATATGAAACCGAGGCTGATCGACATGTTCAAGCAACCCATTCTGCTGGTCCTCTGCTTCTTGCTCGTTGCGGGGTGCGGTGGCAACGATGGAAAAGAAGCGGGCAAAGGGTCCAGCGCGCAGCATTCATCCGCCGAGAACCCAGACGGCTCACGCCGTGGAGGGCGGCTCATCGTTGGCGTTCAACAGGAGCCGGAGATGCTCAACGAGATGCTCAACTCCATGGCGTCGAACAACTTGATATGCAATCTCATATTCAGCAAGTTCGTGAAGTACGACGATTCGCTCAATCTCATCCCGGACCTGATAGAAGAGATCCCGACGGTCGCCAACGGCGGAATATCCGACGATTACATGACTTATACGTATCACCTGAGGCCGAACGTTCGGTGGCACGACGGCACCCCCCTGACCAGCGCGGACGTGAAGTTCACCTATGACGTCATCATGAACCCCCAAGTGAACGTGGAATCGAGGGAAGGTTGGGACGTCATCGCGAGCGTCGAAACGCCGGACGAGAGAACGGTGGTCTTCCATCTGAAGAAACATTACCCCGATTTCGTGGCCGAAACTTTCTACGACGAGCCGGTTCTTCCCAAGCACCTTCTCGAAGACAAGGTCGGACGGAAATTCCAGACGGCTTCGTTCCACCATGCGCCGGTAGGATCCGGGCCCTTCGAGTTCAAGGAATGGGTGTCCGGATCCCATCTCACCCTGGTGGCGAATCCCGATTACTACATGGAAGGCCCCTACCTCGATGAAATCATATTCAAGTTCATTCCCGACATGAACGCTCTGCTCGTCCAATTGAAGACCGGCGAGATCGACTTCTTTTACAACGCCGACATCAACTTCTTGGATCAACTCCAGGCTATCCCCGGGATAAAGGTCTACAAGACTCCCATGCTCATGTACGAGCACCTCGATCTCAACATGGAAAGTCCGCTCTTGAAGGACAAGAAGATAAGGAAAGCCTTGAGTTATGCGACCAACAAGAAGGAGATCGCGGAAAAGGTCTATCGAGGGGTCGTTCAGGTGGCTCCCCTGGACGAATTCCCCTCTTCCAGGTATTACAACGAAGCCGCGGCGGCGAAGGTCAGATACAGTCCATTCGATGCGCGGCGTCTCCTTCACGAGGCGGGATGGAGCGACACCGACGGGGACGGCATACTCGAGAAAGGGGGCAAGAAGCTCAGCCTCACGATATCCAGCACGGCGGGACAGGTGAACCGCGAAAGAACCGAAGTGCTGCTCATGAGCCAGTACCGCGAGGTGGGCGTCGAGCTCAAGATAAGGAACTACAATTCCACAGTCCTCTTCGGGACTTATGCCGACGGGGGGATTCTCAAGCGGGGCAAGTTCGACATAGCGATGTACGCGTGGCTTTCATCCCCCGAGCCGGCCACCAAGGAAGCGCTCTATTCCAGCCGCAACATTCCTCCCTACGGGCAGAACAACCCCAGGATCCGCCATGACGCGCTCACGCGGCTTCTCGCGATGGGTTCGGAAGAGGTCGACGCCGATGAGCGCGTATCGATCTACAAGCAGGTCTCCGACATCCTCGTGGAGGAAGTACCGGTGATTCCCCTCTTCTGGTACACGGCCATCGATGCATGCAGGAAAGACCTCGTGAATTTCCGCCCGAACCCCACACAGTCATCGGATACGTGGAACGCCAATCAATGGTACTTCGAGAACGATCCTCCCTGAGGCGCCCAAATCCGCTGAACGCGATATTTTCGATCGAAGCAACCGTTTTGGTACAAAACTCGCTCCCGCAGACAGGGTGCCTTGGGTGCGGGGAAGGGTGAGGTTGTAACATTCGTGAATAGTGAGGGTTATGTGCTTATGGCCAGATTCATCTTGAGACGCCTGTTGGAAATTGCCCTGCTGATCTTCGTAGTTTCGTTGGTCTGCTTCACGTTGATGCATGCGGCTCCGGGCGGCCCCGCGGCCGTGCTTTCGCAGAATCCCATGGTCAGGCCCGAAGATCTGGCGAGGATCCGTGAGAATTTCGGTATCGACAAGCCCGTCATCGTCCAGTACTGGCTTTGGCTCAAACGCGTCGTGCTGCACGGGGATTTCGGGAATTCGTTCGTGACCGGCGAGGCGGTGATGGACATGATCAAGGAGAGGATGCCGGCCACCCTGGAACTCATGTTCTCGGCCTTCTTGCTGGCTTTTCTCCTGGGTATCTCAGGAGGGATCATTGCAGCCGTCAAGCAGTACACGAAGGTGGATGCATTCATAACTTTCGTGTCGATCATCGGCATCTCGATACCGGCCTTCTGGTTGGGGTTGATGTCGATGATGTTCTTCTCCGTCAAGTGGCACATCCTGCCTTCAGCCGGAATGTACACGGTGGGGGGAGACGGAGGATTGATGGATCACTTGAGCCACTTGGTGATGCCGTCGATCGTGCTCGCGTTCGTCTTCATCGCGAGCTGGAGCAGGTACATGCGGGCCAGCTTGAGCGAGGTGCTGTCCATGCACTACATAAGCGTCGCAAGGGCCAAGGGAGCTCCGAAGATGGACGTTCTGTTCAAGCACGCGGTGCGCAACGCTTCGATCCCGGTTCTTACCGTCATTGCGCTCAATCTGCCCGCGCTGTTCACCGGATCCATAATAACTGAAACGATCTTCTCCTGGCCCGGGATGGGGAGACTCTTCTACGAAGGATTGCTGCGCCAGGATTATACGAGGTTGATGGGAGTGATCTTCATCACCTCGGTATTGATAGCATTGTTCAACCTTTTTGCGGATGTGATCTATGGAATACTCGACCCGCGTGTTAGATACGCAAAGTGAGAAGATCCGTGCGGAAATCGCCGAGAAGGGGGAGCCTTTTCATCTGCGCGATCCGCTGCTGAAGGGGCCCGAAAAGCTTCCCACGGCGAACGAGAAGGGCCTGCTCAAAGCAATGCGGCAAGACAGGCTTGCGTTCGTAGCGTTCATTCTTCTGTGCATAATCATCGTGGGTGCGGTCGCGGCGCCTCTGCTGAGTCCATACGACAAGGACAAGATAGATCTGACCAAGCAGTATCTTCCTCCTTCCTTCAATCATCCGTTCGGCACCGACGACATGGGAAGGGATTTCTTCGTCAGGGTCATGTACGGCGGCCGGATCTCTCTGGCGGTGGGCTTCATGGCCGTGTTCATATCGGTTTTGCTTGGATTGTTCGCGGGAGGAATCGCGGGCTACTACGAGGGTTTGGTGGATACGTTGATAATGCGCGTCGTGGATCTCATGCTCTCCATACCCGTGTTCTTCGTCATCCTGTTCCTCGCGAGCACCATGTCGCCCCACCTGGTCGTGATATGCCTGCTGATAGGGATGACGCAGTGGATGGAGGTGGCGCGCCTCGTGAGGGCAGGCGTGATTACGACCAAGAACCAGGAATTCGTCGCCGCGGCCAGGGCGCTCGGCGTCCCCGACAGGAAGATAATCTTCCGGCACATCCTCCCGCATACGACGGCTCCGGTGCTCGTGTCGGCCACCCTCGTCATGGCCACCGCCATCATAATCGAGAGCTCCCTTTCTTTCCTGGGTTTCGGGGTGCAACCGCCGACCCCCAGCTGGGGGGCCATGCTGCAGAACGCCCAGGGATACCTGGGCAGTTTCCCGTGGATCGCCGTCTTCCCCGGCTTGATGATCTTTTTGACTGTCGCCTGCTGCTTCATACTCGGGGATTTCCTGAGCTCTTGTCTGAACCCCATCAAGAGGGCCCACAGGACGTAGGAGGGTTCTTCCCCGGCGCCGATCAAAGCTCTTTCCAAATCGCTTGCGGCTTTTTATAATTCGGCTTGGGCGAAGTTTGAATGAAATCGGTCCGCTGACACCGATCACCGGGCGGCGGGGCGAAAGGAGCCTGACTTGCGGAAAAAAGCCATGGGCATAGGTATGCTCTCCGGAGGATTGGACTCTGCGCTTGCGGTCAAAGTTCTCCAGGACGCCGGCGTGGAAGTTCAGTGCGTTCATTTCTTCACCGGCTTCTGCGTGACCGGGCATCACAGCCGCGTCGGGAAGACCGACAAGCCCGTGGCCAACAACGCTCTCCAAGTGGCGGCGGAACTCGGGGTTCCTCTCGAGATGATCGACATATCGTCCGAGTACATGGACATCGTGCTGCATCCCCGCTACGGCTACGGGGCGAACATGAATCCCTGCATCGACTGCAGGATATTCATGTTGAGGAAGGCCAGGGAATACATGATCGCCGTGGACGCGGACTTCGTCTTCACCGGCGAAGTGATAGGCCAGCGGCCGATGTCTCAGATGAGACGCACCCTGGACCTCATAGAGAAGAACGCCGGGTTGAAGGGACGCCTCCTGAGGCCGCTCTGCGCGAAGCTCCTTCCCCCCACGATTCCCGAAGAGGAAGGGCTCGTGGACAGGGAGAAGCTCCTCGCCGTCCAGGGACGCTCGCGCAGGACCCAACTCGAACTCGCCGACAAGTACGGATTGACCTCATACTCCCAGCCGGCCGGCGGGTGCTGCTTTCTCACCGACGAAGCATACTCGCGCAAGCTCAGGGACATGCTTTCGGCGAAGGGTGACGAGGGAATCACGATGGACGACGTCTATCTTCTCGGCGTGGGGAGGCATTTCCGCCTCGCGCCGGACCTGAAGGTGATCATCGGCAGGGACGAGACGGAGAACAATTTCCTCGCTCGTTTCGCGAAGGGATCGTGGGTGGCGAGGGCGAAGGAATTTCCCGGCCCGCTGGGATTGGTCGTCGGGGAGCTGCACCCCGATTGCAAAGAGAAGATCGCGTCGATGGTGGCCAGGTACTGCGACGGCAAACTCGAGGAAAAGGTGGCCGTCGAATTGCGCTTGGACGATGAAGAGCAAGTGGTGGAAGTAGCGCCCGCGGAGGATGCTTTCCTCGAGTCCCATCGCATTTGACCCTTGGGGCCCCAAAGCGGCCCCGGGAAGGGGGAATCTCATGAGCGATGCTGAATACATCGTAGTCCTGGTCACGGCCGGATCCCCGGACGAAGCGGAGCGCATAGCCGAAGCGGTTGTCAAGGAGGGTCTGGCGGCGTGCGTCAACATCATCGGTGGATGCACGAGCATATACCTCTGGCGGGAAAAGCTCGAGAAGGAGAACGAATGCCTTCTCTTCATCAAGTCCTCCGCCGCAAAGTTCGAGAAACTTGCATCACGCATCGAAGAACTCCACAGCTACGAGGTTCCTGAAATAATCGCCGTTCCTCCCAGCGCCATCTCCCGCAACTACAGGAAATATCTCGAATCGGTACTCGATCGTTGAACCGCCCGGGGAAGGCCCGCCCCTGTGGTGTGATATTTGCTTTTCCCGGGAAGACGGCCCGGAGAAAGGAGCAAACGATGAAACGCGCTGTTCTCGTAATATGTGTTCTGGCAATGTCTTACCCGGTATCGCTCCGAGCCTTCCCCAGCCCCGTATTCGGGGCGAAGGTGGGCAGTTCCGATTATCGTGGTGACGTTCTGCCCGGTAGTGGAGACGTGGGCAGGGGCGTCCATTATGGGGTATTCGTAGGTTTTTCCGGCCTTCCCATCCTGGACCTGGAGGTCCACGCCGATTATTTCGCCAAGGATTTCACGTATACCTACAGCCTTTCCGGAACGCCGGTGAGCACCGACTTCGAGTTCCGGGACGTGAGCGTGCTCATCCTGGGCAAGAAAAAGATCCTCGGGACTCCCGGCGGACCCCTGTCTCTCTACGTGGGGGGAGGGTTGGGTTGGCACCTCCTGAATACCGAACTTGCCAAGGCGGCGGCGTCGGGCAATTTCGATCCGCTGCAGGCCGACAACCCCTTCTCGCTCTTCAGCAACAACGCCAAGATGGCGGGGCACGGGCTTGCCGGGGTTCTGCTCTCCTTCCCCGTGATTCCGGTTTCGTTCTACGGAGAGGGGAGATACGGCCGGATCTTCGCCGGTGACGGAATCAACCTCCTGGAAGTCGAGGCGGGCATAAGGATAGGGTTCTAGACCGCGGGCCTCGGCGGAGCTTCCCGGCGGGCGGAGCGCCGCCGCGGACGCCGGGAAGACTGATTTTCGGGTCAAGTTCGAGCCGTTTCCGGACGATGAGCATTGTAAACCCTTCTGCATAGGGAGAAAGACGATGCGCAAGCCCAAGGTGCTGGTTGTCGACGACTCCGGCCTCGTACGCAAGTGGTGTACGAAGGTCCTGGAGGAGAACGGCATGCAAGTGAACACTTGCCGCGACGGCAAGCAGGGCCTGAACCGCGTTTTCAGTTATCGGCCCGACGTGATCATCACGGATCTCGAGATGCCGGTGATGGACGGCCTCAAGTTCATCAAGGCTCTTCGCAAATGCAGGGACACTGCTCATCTCCCGGTGATCGCCTTCACCTCCAAGAACGATCTCGAGGACAAGGTCAGGGTCCTGACGGCCGGAGCGAATGATTTTCTCCACAAGGAATCGGATGAAGCCGAACTGGTCGCCAGGGTGAAGAGCCAATTCCGATTGAAGCTTCTCGAAGACGACCTGATCAACGAAAGAAACAAGTTCTACAACATCCTGAACGATCTCGTCGAAGCGGTGGTCATCGTGGATCACCGCAGACGGGTGGTTTTCATGAACGTCGCCGCCCGGGACCTGCTCGAAGTGTCTTCCGGCGAAGAAGGCGGGATCGATTTGGAAGAGCTCCTCGCGGGCTCTCCGCACGCGAAGAACCTGATGCACTCCCTCGATCACGATGGAACGATACGCGGTGAGCTGGAATTGGGGGAAGGCGAGGAAAAGAGGTTCTTCGAGGTGAGCGCGGCCCCCGTATTCCTGGCCGCGGGGGAG
The DNA here is from genome assembly GCA_964464035.1 of uncultured bacterium. Lineage (GTDB taxonomy): Bacteria > Krumholzibacteriota > Krumholzibacteriia > WVZY01 > WVZY01 > CAYXEN01. Next base: position 38,638 of record CAYXEN010000013.1, read on the forward strand.
GCCCCGGGCAAGACGCTCATCCTCCGCGACGTGAGCCAGGAGAAGAAGATGGAAGAGATGAAGGCCGTGTTTTATTCGATGATAGCCCACGACCTGCGATCTCCCATAACGGTCATAAACGGGTACTTGAAACTGATTCTGTCCGGCAAGGCCGGGGAGATCAACGAGACCCAGCGCGAATTTCTTTCGGATACGCGCAATCGAGCCAATGCGATGCTCAGGCTGGTGGACGAGTTCTTGACCTTCTCCGAGTTCAACACGAGTTTCGTGGACCTCGAATTGACCGAGGTGGACGTAGAGAGGATTCTCAGGGAGGTGATGCATTCGCTCGAGTTCATCGCCGAGAGCAAGAACATAGAAGCCAAGCTCGAGGTAAACGGAAAGATCCCCAGGATCATCGCCGATCCCGACAAGCTGCACAAAGTCTTCATCAACCTTTACGACAATGCGCTCAAGTACACGATGGACGGCGGCCGGGTCAGATTACTCCTTACCCCCGTGGAAGGAGGAATCCAGGTCGGTGTTTCCGATAACGGTATCGGCATCGACGAGGAAGAGATGAAATACGTCTTCGATCGCTTCAGGAGGATGTCGACCGCGAAAAAGAAGAGGATAAAGGGCACCGGCCTGGGGCTAGCCATCGTCAAGGAAATCGTCGATGCTCACCACGGCAGGGTGTGGGTGGAGAGCGAAGCGGGTAAGGGCAGCACTTTCTTCGTATTCCTTCCTTCCAACAAGGGTTCCCGCTTGGAAAAGGGGTTGGCGAACGAATCAAGAGATCCTGTGCTTCAGGAAATGAATCAGTTTGGTGATTAGCAGCTCCTTGGTTTCCGGGGAGTCGTAGTAGCCTGAGAGCAGCCGCTTCTTGACCTGGGCGATCTTCTTCTCACGTGTATCCGGCGCCTCGCGCACGGCGTCGAGGGCCTTGCGGTGGATCTCTTCTTCGCTATCGACCTCGAGGGGTTTTCCGTCAAGGCTCTTGCCTTCATCGTTCACGAAATCGCGCGAATGATCGTCGTCGTGCTTTTCGCCGTTTGAATCCGGGCGATTCTTTTCGGATCTTTCCGCCATGTCTCGATGCCGCCGTGATCCAGATTCTCCTGCACCCGTTTGATCTCGAAATCCGCGAGCTTCCGCGCGGGCCTGCGGATTTGCTTTACTCGGCCGGTGGGTGGATATAGGATATACCAAGGCTGAAGCGATCGCAAGCAGAAGGAGAATGACCGCGGAACGCTTGAACTGGTCCCGGCGGAAAAGGAGGCACATTGGGAAGACTACCGTTTGCTCTGGCCTTGAGCGGAGGCACCGCGAAGTCGGTCGCGCATGTCGGCATCCTCAAGGCCCTGCACGAGGCGGGGATAAGAATAGATCATATTTCCGGAACGAGCGGGGGAAGCATCGTGGCGGCCCTCTATGCTTCCGGCATGCCCCTGTCCAGCATGGAGGAGCTCGCTCTCAACATGAGCTGGAGAAAACTGATGAGCCTCAGGCTCTCCCGCCTCGGTTTCATCTCGAGCAAGAAGATAGAAGAGTTCATGCAGGAGTTGATCGGGGACGTGAACTTCGAGGACCTCAAGACGCCGTGCTACGTGATCGCAACGGACCTCGAGACCGGTGAAAAGAAGGTGTTCAACAAAGGGAGCGTGGCCAGGGCGATAAGAGCGAGTTGCAGCATCCCGCAGATCTACCTTCCAGTCGAGATCGATGGAAGGTTGTACATCGACGGCGGGTTTTCCGAATATCTTTCCATAGAGACGCTCAAGTCCCTGGGCAACGTTTTCGCCGTAGGAGCGCAATTGGCTTCGCCGAGCTCCTACCGACATCCACGCCACATCCTTCATCTCATAATGCAGCTCACGGGCATAATGGCGAGGCGCAATTATCTGATATCCGAGCGGAAGGCGGATTTCATAATTCATCCCGACCTCGGCGGATACGGCGCTTTCGACTTCGACAGTGCGGAGCAACTGATCGATATCGGTTACCGGGCGACCGCGTCCTCGCTTCCCGACCTGGAGAAGGCATGGAAGCGCAAGAGCCGCTGGTGGAACGTCTTGAGAGCCAAGTTTTTTCCGGATCGTTGCTGAACGCCTGATTCGAAAGCGGCTCCGATCGCCGTCCGCCGGGAAGTGAGCCGGGAAGATATCATTCGTATCGAATGAAACTTGCCTGGAGAGTCGCGTGAAAAAACTCTCGAGAAACTGCCGGATCGGGATCATCGGCGGGGGACCCGCGGGCGCTTTCTGCGCCAACTTCCTGCTCTTCTACGAGAAGAAGGAGGATTTTCCCCTCAGGATCACCATCTACGAGGGAAAGGTTTTCGAATCGGCGGGCGTGAGAGGATGCAACCTCTGCGTCGGCATTCTCGCCAACTCCCTCATCGAGAAGCTCTCGCAGATCGGCCTGGAGATCCCCGAGCGGATAATACAACGAAGCATAGACAGCTACAAGCTGGTGACCGAGATAGGGGAGATCACGCTCGAGAAGGATGAAAGAAGGAGGATATACACGGTATACCGCGGGGGAGGGCCCAAGGGGTTCAAGTTCGTCGAACCGATCAGTTTCGACAACTTCCTGCTCGAGAGTGCGGTCGCGAGAGGGGCGATCTTGAAGAAGAGCACGATCGCGCGGGTGATACCGCCCGGGCGGGGGGACGATCCTTACGTTCTGGAGGGACTGGATGGCGAGAGATTCGAGGAGGACGTCGTCATCGGAGCTTTCGGAGTGAACTCCTCGCTCAAGAGGGAATTCGAGGCGATGAACTTCGGGTACAATTCGCCCCAGACGGTGACGGCTTACCAGGCCGAATTCCACCTGGGCGAGCGTATCGTCGACGAGAAGTTCCGCAACACGGTTTCCGTATTCCTGCTGAGAAAACCCAAGCTCGATTTCGGCCTGATCGTTCCGAAGAAGTCGCAGGTGACGGTCTCTCTCGTCGGTCGCGGACTGAAGAAGCAGGACGTGGATGCGTTCCTGGAACATCCTCTCGTCAGGTCGGCTTTTCCCTCCGGTTGGAGTCCCGATGAGGAGTATTGTTACTGCGTCCCCCACCTTCCCGTGAGCCCGGCCGTCAAGCCGTTCGCGGATCGGTTGGTGGTGATCGGGGACGCGAGTATATCGCGTTTCTACAAGAACGGTATACAGTCGGCGTATTTCACGGCGAAGTTCGCGGCAGAAACGATCTTCTACCATGGGGTCGACTCGGGTTCGTTCCGCCGTCATTACTGGCGATGGAGCAGGGAGAAATATTTCTATGACAATCTCTACGGCAAGTCGTTGTTTTTCGCCAGCCTCGTCATAAAGCGATCGGAGTATCTTTCGAGGATAATGCTCAACGTGGCCCGCGGCGGATGGGCCTCGCGGGAGGCGAACGCGGAAAGACTCAGAAAGGTCTACTGGAACATGTTCACCGGTAACACGCCTTATTATTACATAATGCGGGACTTGTTGAACCTGCGTCTGCAAGCCGATCTCTTGAAGGCGTCCGTACTGGCCCTGGTGAGAAGGAGGAACGGCGATGCCGAGTGATCTCGACCGCCTGCGCGACGGCAGCAAGGTGGTGATAGTCGGCGGCGGCCCCGGGGGGGCAGGTTGCGCTCTCACGTTGCTGGCGATGTCCAAGAAGCTGGGTATCGACATCGACGTGACGATCCTGGAACCGAAGCATTTCGGTTTTCACTACAACCAGTGCATGGGAGTGCTTTCTCCTCCCATCCTGGAGCTGCTTAGAGACGAGTACGGAATCGTTTACCCGGAAGAACTGATACAGAGGTGCATTCACGGCTACGTGCTGATATCGGACAACGAAGAGATAGACCTTCCCGGCGAGATCGCCGGCGAAGTATCACACGCCGTGAGAAGAGTGCAGTTCGATGATATCATCCTTCATCACGTCGCCCGGCAGGGCGCGAAGATAATGAAGGCCAGGGCGACGGACATCGAGTTCCACCGCGAGGATGCGATAGTCTACTCGGAGAGCGGAGCCTTCTCGGCCGACGTGATCGTGGGGGCCTTCGGCCTGGACAGGGTCATGGTGGAAGCATTCGAGAAACGGTCCGGATATCGCGGCCCCGACTACCTCGAAACGATAGTCACCAAGATTCATCCCGATAAACGTTTCGTGGACGCCTTCGAGGACAAGATCTATACTTTTCTCGTTTCCATCCCCGAGATCGAGTTCGGTGCGATCGTCCCCAAGGGCAACCATCTGACCGTCTTGATAGCCGGCAAGAAGGTCAACATAAAGGTTCTCAAGAAATTCCTGTCCCTCGAGCGGGTGAGGGAACTTCTTCCCTTCGAGTACAGCATCTATGATGCGTTCAAGGGTTCTTTCCCCATAACGACGGCGAAGAATTATTACGGCGACAGGTACGTCATCGTGGGAGATGCGGCCGGGTTGGTGAGGCCGTTCAAGGGCAAGGGGATCAACTCGGCCTTCATTACGGGCAAGCTCGCCGCGGAAACCATGCTGGAGGACGGCGTCTCGTCGGCTGCGTTCAGGAAGTTCGGTGAAAAGTGTCGCTTCATATCGGGGGACCTCTGGTACGGCCGCTTCGTCAGGGCCCTGGTGAACCTGGTCTCCAACCGCCTGTCGATGGATCCCCTCATAAGAAAGGCCAAGGGCCGCCCCACTCTCAAGAAAGCCCTGTTCGACGCGGTATCGGGCAGGGAGAACTACAAGGGGATTCTCACCCGCGACATGCGACCCGGCGACTACCTCGACCTCTTCGTCACATACGCCGGCGTAGCCGCGCGCAGGTTCTTCAGTTTCAGGAGCTGAATGTCATGAAGGCGACAGGCGGAAGCAAGACGGAAGCCATGATCGCAATCATAACCGACTTCGGGTACCGTGATTTCTACGCCGGGATCCTGAAGGCAGTGATCGCCCGCGCGGCCCCATCGGTGCGCATCGTGGACGTGACCCACGGGATCGTGAACCATGCCATCCTGGAGGCCGGTTTCGTGCTCGAAAGGGTATTCAAGTACTTTCCCGAAGGGACCGTTTTTCTCGCGGTGGTCGATCCCGGCGTGGGGGGATCACGGCGGAACCTTGTCTTCGAGGCGGGCGGAAGGTTCGTCGTGGCTCCCGACAACGGATTGATAAGCGACCTGGCGGCCCGGGTCGAGATCGAGAGATGCGGCGAGATACTGGAACGCGAGATTGCACCTTACAGGAGACATGAACCCAGCGGCGGCACATTCCTGGGGCGTGACATATTCGCGCCGGCGGCGGCCGCCGTGGCGCTCGAGGGCGAGAGTGCCTGCATAACCGAGAAGGTGGACGAATACGTCACTCTTCCCCTTCCCGCGTGCGATGTCACCGAGGGTTCGATCAGGGGGGCGGGCAGGTACATAGATCATTTCGGCAACATCATCACGAACATCGGACTGGACTCCCTCGAGAAGGCGTTCCCCGGGGTTCCCTTGGACAGGCTGAGCGTTTATATTGAGGGAAGGAAGATAGAGGGAGTGGGGAGGCATTATGCGGGAGTGGACGCAGGGGAATTGTTGGCCTTGATCGACAGTTGGGATAGAGTCGAAGTGTCGATATGCGAGGGAAGGGCGGCGGAGGTGTTGGGATGCGTGGAAGCCGCCGACGTCTCGGTGGAACTCAAAGCTGACCCATGAACGGCGGAAAGGTTGGGCCATGGCCGAGGAAAACATCGGAGGATTGATCAAGAAAACCGATTACCTCTGGGAAATCCCCAGGAGCGGCGGAATGCGCGTGCCGGGAAGGATCTTCGCCAGCAGCGCGATGATTCCCGTGATAAGAAACGATGCCTCCTTCAAGCAGGTCGTGAACGTAGCCCATCTCCCCGGGATAGTGGGCTATTCATGGGCGATGCCCGACGTGCATTCCGGTTACGGTTTTCCCATAGGCGGGGTGGCCGCCACGGCTTTCGATCTGGGCGGCGTCGTGTCACCGGGAGGTGTGGGCTACGACATCAATTGCGGTTGTCGAATGTTCACGTGCAACCTCAAGTCCCGCGACGTCGGACGGCGCATAGACAAGATCTTGAAGAAGCTTTTCCAGAAAGTCCCCTGCGGCGCCTCGCCGCATCTGTCCGGGTGGGGGGAACTCGACCGCAAGGAGATGAAGAAGGTGCTCGCGCAGGGGGCGCATTACGTCGTGGAGGGGGGAATGGGTTGCGAGGACGACGTTCATCACGCGGAGGAGGGGGGAAGGATGGATATAGCCGACCCCGACGCCGTGAGCGAAAAGGCGATCGAAAGGGGAAGGCACCAGCTCGGCTCCCTGGGATCGGGCAACCATTTTCTCGAAGTGGATTACGTGAGCGACGTGTACGCACCCGAGATCGCAAGGGTTTTCGGGCTCGAGGAGGGAAGCGTGACATTCATGATCCACACCGGTTCGCGGGGTCTGGGGCACCAGGTGTGCACTGACTACCTGAGAATGATGGCCGGCAAGGCGCATGATTTTCCCTTCGTTCTTCCCGACCGCCAGCTTGCCTCGGCGCCTCTCGATTCGAGAGTGGGAAAGGACTATCTAGGCGCCATGGCTGCGGCGGCGAACTTCGCGTGGGCGAACCGCCAGACCATCATGGCCCTGGCTCAACAGGCGATCGCGGAGGCTTTCGGTTCATCAGTGGGTTCCCTCGGCTTCAGGCTGATATACGATGTCTCCCACAACATAGCCAAGATCGAGGAGCACGATGTCGGAGGCAGGAGGATGAAGCTCTGCGTCCACCGCAAGGGGGCCACCAGGGCCCTGCCCCCGAACGATCCCAGGCTCCCGTCCAGGTACACGGGGATCGGCCAGCCGGTCCTCGTACCCGGGGACATGGGCACCTCTTCATACCTCTGTGTCGGGGCTCCGGACCCCTGCGACGACCCCTTCCAGAGCTCCTGTCACGGTGCCGGCCGGAGAATGAGCAGGCGGGCCGCGCTCAAGAGCGGCAGGGGCAGGTCGATAGCGGACGAGCTCAAGAGGGATGGGGTGACTGTCATGGCCAAGGACCGTAGAACCCTGGCCGAGGAGATGCCAGAGGCCTACAAGGATGTCGCCGACGTCGTCGACGTCCTGGTCGGGGCCGGGATCCTCGTCAAAGTGGTCAGGTTGCGTCCGATCGGGGTCATAAAGGGATAGGATCGGGCCGGAGGCACTTCCCCTTGACCTCGGGCGGGATTAGTGCTAAAAAGTAGTGGTGATTCCGGCGCGCAACCGAACGTGATTGGTGCGAACTTGCTATGCCCCGTCCATGGCGGGCATAGCGTTTTCTTTTCATAAATAAAGGAGTCCGACATGAAAATAACACTAAGCGTGATCAAGGCCGATATCGGCAGCATCGGCGGGCACATCATGCCCAGCAGGGAGCTGATGGAGGCGGTGGACAGGCACGTGCGCGAGAACGCCGGCGACGCCATAATCGACCATGCCGTGAGTTCCACGGGAGACGATGTGGCCATCCTGTTCACCCATCGCCGCGGCAAGCTCGATGAGAAGGTTCACAGGCTGGCATGGGACGCTTTTCTGGCCGGCACCGAAGTCGCCAAGCGCCAGGGGCTCTACGGCGCGGGCCAGGATCTTCTCAAGGATGCCTTTTCCGGAAACGTGAAGGGTATGGGGCCGGCCGTGGCCGAGATCGAGTTCGAGGAACGACCGAACGAGCCGTTCCTCCTTTTCACCGCGGACAAGACCGATCCCGGCGCCTACAACCTCCCGGTCTACCTCGCTTTCGCCGATCCGATGCACAACGCCGGACTGATGCTGAGCCCGGCGATGAAGGACGGGTTCAAGTTCCGTATCATGGACGTCTCCTACACCGAGGGCGACAGGGTCATTGAGCTCAACGCTCCCGAGGATCTCTACGATATCGCGTCGCTGCTCAGGGACAACCAGAAATTCGTCATCGAATCAGTCTATTCCCGCACCACCGGCGAGCCGGCCCTGGCCATCAGCACGACCCGGCTCCACAATATAGCCGGGCGCTATACCGGCAAGGACGACCCGGTCATGCTGGTGAGGACGCAGGGCGCTTTTCCCGCGACGGGCGAAGTGCTCTCCCCCTTCCGGCTGGGCCATTACGTCGCAGGCTTCATGCGTGGAAGCCATACCGGTCCCTTGATGCCCGTTCCTCAGAATTCGACCATCTCGTTCTTCGACGGACCACCGGTCGTCGCGTGCGCGGCATACTGCGTGCAGAACGGCAAACTCGCCGGGCCCGCGGACGCGTTCGATCATCCGTTCTGGGACTACATCCGGAACAAGGTGTCACGCAAGGCGATCGAGATGCGCGAGCAGGGTTTCAGCGGGTGCGCGATGCTCGGCTTCGACGAGCTCGAGTACACGGGCATAACCGAGCGCCTCGAGAAACTCGACGGCAAGTTCGAGGTGGAGAAATAGGGACCGCGCCCGCCGCCTCAATCGACGAACTGTGCCAGGAAGTATGCGGGAGTGAGCTTCTCCCCCGTGGCGATCTCTACCATCTCGTCCCACCTGTATCTGGCCCCCGGCGAGAAGACCTTCTTCATGAGGAACTCGCCCACTTCCGGCTTCCCGTTGTAGGATAGGTTCCCATCTCCCCCGGATTCGAGGACCTTCGTCTGGATGTAGTGATTGAGCTGGGAAGCGAGGATTTCACCGAGCATGTAATTGTGGTAATAGACGGGAACGGACACGATGTGGATTTTCGTGGCCCAATCGGGTTCGTTTCTTCCTTCCTGCGGTGTGATCATCTGGTATTCCTCGACCAGTTCCCACCAGAGTCGGTTCAGATCCCGGTCAGGGTCCCTGTAGAGTTCCCTCTCGAACCGGAACATGACCTGGCACCACCTTGCGAAGACGAGCTGGGACAGGCGGAGATTCCTGCGCGTCGACCGGCTCATTCTGTCCATCTCATCTTCGCTCATCCCGGTGAAGTCCTTTATCCACTCCGCGCTCTTGGACAGGCGTCCGAAGAGCATTGCGACCGCTTCCGTGGTGAAAGTGTGGGCGGCCTGTCTCAGAAAGAAGGGAAGGGAGGGAGAAATGTGCTTGTCGTATGCGGCGTGCCCCAGCTCGTGCAGCATCGTGCCGGTCCAGTTCTCGTCGGGGCTTATGTTCGCCAGGACCCGAACGTCTCCGCGCCGGTCGATGTCGATGCAATAGGCGTGGGGTTCCTTGCCCGGCTTCTCGTAGAGATCGCTCCGTTCGATTATATCCCTCACGACGATGCCGATCCCGGAGTAGAAGCGATCGACGAGGCTGACGATGTCCTGGTCTTCGTAATACCTGTCCAGGTCGACTTCGTATACCGACGGTGCACGCTGGAAGAATGGATCCTCGTAGTGCCAGGGACGCAGATCACGGGGGCTGATGCCGTGCCTTGCGGCGAGAAGGTCGTCCATCTCCTTTTTCATCTCCGTGAAGGGCCCGCGGGTACGGGAATCCAGGTGGTCGAAAAGCTCCACCAGCTCGCCCTCGTCCTGTTCGCCCAAAGCCAGTGACATCTTGAAATAGTCGTCGTATCCGAGGGCTCTCGCCGCCAGGTTGCGCATCCTGACCAGGGATATCAACTCATCGACCACTTCGGCGCCGACTTCTTTGCCCGCTTCCCAGGCGTGCTTGCGGAGATCCGAATCCTTGCTCTCTTTCAGGATCCTGGAGATTTGGTTGTTCGTTACCTGCTTTCCGCCGACGCGGGGTCTATGTACGTTGAACTTGTTCTCTATCTCGGTTGCAAGTTTCGTTATCGCGCGGTTGAGCGCCGGGTCGATCTGGTTCTTGAGGTAGATGATGTGCAGAAGCTCCAGCTGGCGGGCGGCCAGGGGGTCCGACGGCGGATCCTGGTCCTTCCACTTCGCGATCCTTGCGTAATCCTCCCTGCGGGCGTAGATCTCCTTGAGCTTGATCTTCAAACGGGCGAACGCGTCGAAGTCTTCCTTTCTGCCGCTGATGGAAGCCTTCCAGTAAGCGAGGTTCATTTCCCGCATCAAGGGTTCCGTCTCCGATTGATGCCTTGCAAGAAATCTGTGGAGGTCCATGCCTGCCATTCGATCACCACGCCCGGTGGGCAAGTCGGTCATGACTATCGGGACGAGTACAGGGAAATCCCGGGGAGATCAGAATACGACAGCCGCGTCCCCCGGGGTGCCGCCGGAAGAACCTCATTCTAGCCGGAGGCGATGAGCGGTGGCAAGTGTAATCTCCGTTTCCAGCCCCGAGCCCTTGACGGAAGTCAAGGCACTTTTCGTACGTACCGGTCGTGCACCTCTGCATGTTCTTTCCTTTCCTACTCGCTGTATATGATGCTCCAGCAGCGGACGCCGGGGTGGAGCGATCGATGCGAGGGAGCGAAGTCGATTCCCTCCCGTACGAAGACGTTTTCGTACTTCCGTTCGTCGATCTCCACGGTCAGGACCCTACGGTAACCCGAGCCGGGAAGCCTCCGGCCTATCTCCGCCCAAAGGGGATGTTCCTCGCCGCCTCCGGGCTTGTGCTCTTCGATCGGGCGGCGGGAAGGCAGGATCACGCAATCCGGTCTTCTCGAGAATATATACGATGCAACCCGCTGGACGCTTTCCCGGCTGCTTCCCACGCCGTACTTCTTGAAGGATTCGTAGCGTATGCGGCTGATCGTCCCGTCCGTCAGTCCGAGCATGTCGATCACGTTCATCCGCGAGTAGTAAGCGATCGCACCGATCTCGTTGGCTACCACGGTCGAACCTTCCGGCAGGGCGCCCCCGAGCATGATCCCCATCGCTTTCAAGGCGTGCGAGTTCATCCAGTCGTGCCTGCATTCTCTTGCGTCGGCCCTGATCATTTGCGCGGCGTTGAGGACGAGGATGATGGAGAGCGCCGCCGTCGCCGCCCGCCCTGCGATTCTCGCCGCATCCGGTCGCTTGCGATCGAGGAGGGTGTCGACTCCCATCCAGGCGAGGGCGAGGTAGAAAGCAAGGAAGGGAAGGGCGAAGCGATCGAAGCGAAGGACGTCGGGGCCGGCGTAGACGATGAAGAAGAGCTGGAGAGCCGCAAGAATCCAGAGATATCTCCACCTGTAACTACCTTCTCCGGCGGGAGGAACGAGGCTGAAGGGGAGAAGGAGCACGAGCCCGCTCCTGGAGAAGAAACGGACCAAGTAGGCGATTCCCGCGGGGAAGGGGCGGAAGTAGCCGGGCGCGATCCCCGGTTTGGCGTAGAAAGTGTTGGGCACCGGGGCCCCGAAATGGACGGCCTTCCACGCGTAGACCGCGGCGAATACGCCCAGCGGCGAAAGAAGGAGCAGGAGGTTCCCCCGCCTGGAGTCCTTTCTTCGCAACAGGAGAAACGTATTGGAAGCGAGATACAGAGCACCCTCCGGCCTCATCAACGCGCACAAGAGGAAGGGGATCGAAGATGCCGCCGCCGTCCGGCTCTTTCCTTTCTGCACTCCGGCGATATGGAGCAGAGAACCGGAAAGGATGAGAAAGAGATAAGCGGTGCTCTCGAGCCCCGACGATGCGTAGAACACAAGAGGAAACGATGTTCCCATGACGATGGTGAACAGAACGAAGATGGGGCCGCGCCCCCGGTCCGCAGAGGTTTCGAGCGGGCCCGCGAAAGCAAGAAGCACCGGAAAGAGGGAGAGCACCATTATCGCCGCGAGCAGCGACAGGGCGACAGCCGTCCCGACCGGGTCGAGTCCGGCCTTGGCGCCGGCTGCTATGAGCAAGGTCCAGAGGGGATTGGAGAAGCCCTCCACCGCCTCGCCGGGATTGAACGTGAGACCGAACCCGTGCGCCAGGTTTTGAGCATAACGAAGGCTTATGTAGGCGTCGTCCGGGATCCAGTCGATGAAGAGAGGCTGAAATGCCAGGAATACGCCGAGAGACAAAAGGAACGAAAGGAAATACGAGCGGATCGGTTTCCGGTTGACGGCCATGGGAACTTCTCTCCGGCAAAGGATTCACAAACGTTGGTTGGATGTCCGCATGAGTCGCCGGATTATATACCGCCGAAGGAGAAGCGGCCACAAAACTTTTGGATCAGGATCGAATATCCGGGGGCCGGATCTGTAATAGCCTTGTCTCGCATTTCCAGGGGGTTGAAAGGGACGACCGCACGGCGCGGATCGGTGCCGACGAGCGAGGCGCCTCGCTGTAGATCTCGGAGAGGCTGCGCCCGGTTTCACCTTGCAAGAGGTTCGTGCCCGGCTTAGAATCCAGGAGCCGGATGCGGAGTCAAATGCGGGAGAGAAGACTTGGAGGAAGTAAGAAGATCCGTGATCGACAGGTGGATCAGAGGCGACAAGGAAGCTTTCGAAGAGATAGTGCGTTGCTACATGACCGACGCCTATCTCACCGCCCTCGGGTTGGTCGGCAACGAGGAGGACGCCCGCGATCTCTCCCAGGAGGCTTTCATAAAGGTCTACGAGGCCCGCAAATCCTTCGATCCCGATCGCCCGTTTTATCCCTGGTTCTACAGGATCCTCAAGAATCATTGCTTGAATTTCATCAGGCGCTTCGCGCGCAAGAGGGAATCCCTGTATCACAAGGACAATCCGGAGCGGGAACGTTTCAGCGCCGATGAACCGACGCCGCTCGAGCAGCTGGAAGCAAGGGAGCGGAAGGCACTGCTCATGGCCGCCATAGACAGGCTCTCCTTCGAGCACAGGGAGATAGTGGTTCTCAAGAACTTCAGAGGATATTCCTACAAGGAGATAGCCGAGATCCTGCAGATACCCATAGGCACAGTGATGTCACGACTCTATTACGCGCGCAGAATGCTCAAGGAGATCATCGAGGATCTCGAGAGGAAGGGTTTGCCCGAAGGCGGCTCATGCCTGGCCGGAAGGAATCCCTCCCCGGGGGAGGTGATTTGAATGGTTTGCAAACGGTTCCAGAGCGAAGGGATGAAGCTTCTCGACGGGGAAATGAACGCCGAGGAGAAATCGGCGTACGAAGCCCATCTTCGCGACTGCGAGGATTGCAGGCGTGAAATGGAAGAGATCGGGATGGTGGTTCAAATGACCGACGAACTCCTTCTGAGGGATCCCGAGGACGAGTTCTGGGATTCCTATTGGAACGGGCTCTACAGGCGCATGGAGAGGGGCGCCGGCTTCTTTTTCGTGATCGCAGGCGTCGTGGCGCTCATTCTCTACGGCATCGTGAGGGCGGTAACCTCGCCCAAGTTCTTGACGGTCGGCGGCTTGAGCACCGCCGCCGTGCTGATAGGGTTCTTGATTCTCTTCCTGTCCGTGGCCCGGGAGAGGTATTATGAAAGAAAGAACGATCCCTATAGGAGGGTGCGGAAATGATACTTGCTACGAGCGACAAGATTCCCGGCAAGAGAATCGTCAAAGTCCTTGGCTTGGTGAGGGGCAATACCGTCAGGGCGCGGCACCTCGGCAAGGACGTTCTCGCCATGCTCAAGAACTTGGCGGGCGGTGAGATACACCCTTACACGAAGCTGATGGCGGAGTCCAGGGAGCAATGCCTGGATCGCATGCGCATGGAAGCGAAAAGCCTGGGAGCCAATGCGATCGTGGCGGTGCGATTCACTACGGCCAGCATGATGCAGAATACCGCCGAGTTGCTTGCGTACGGAACGGCGGTCATAGTGGAGGACGAATAAAAGTTCATTGTGGGTTCTTCGCCAGCTTCTTATATTCCATGTTCAAGGTGGAGGCGCCGGCCGGAGCGGCGCTCTTTTTGATGACAGGAAAGCGAGGCAAGAGATGAAACTTGGAGACTGGGAGGTTTTGGAGAATGTAGCCGGGAAGTTCAAGCTCGACGGCGGCGCCATGTTCGGCGTGGTGCCGAAGACGATCTGGTCGAAGCTGATTCCCGCCGACGAGTTCAACCGGATTCCAATGGCCTTGAGGACCATGGTCGCGAGGAGCGGGGAGAAGCTGGTCCTCGTCGACGCCGGTGCGGGTGGGTCTTACCCGGAGAAGCTTCGGACGATCTACCAGTTCGAAGGCGCGGGCGGCGCGGGCGCCGCCCTGAGCGCGATGGGCGTCGAGCCGGAGCAAGTGACAGATATCATAGTGACGCACCTGCATTTCGATCACGGCGGCGGGCTCGCCGATCTCGCCGATGGAAGCTGGCGGCTGAACTTTCCCAACGCTGTTCATCACATCCACCGCGATCAATGGCGACACGCGCTCTCACCCACCCCGAGGGACAGGGCGAGCTACTTCAAGGAAAGAATAAAGTTGATAGAGGACGAGGGCGCGCTGGAACTCCACGACAGTGACTGGGAACTGGCGCCGGGCTTCGAGATCGTGGTGGTCGGCGGACATACGCCGGGGCAGCAATTACCGAAAATCTCCGGCGACGGCGAAACGGTGTTCTACTGCGGCGATTTGATACCTACTTCGGCGCATATCCCCGTTCCCTACATCATGGCTTACGACCTCGATCCGGTCCTCGCCATGGAAGAAAAAGAAAAATACCTGCGCGAAGCCGTCGAAGGGAATTGGATTCTCTTCTTCGAGCACGATCCGACGACGGCCGCATGCAGAGCCGTATACGACGGCAAGAGATTCGGAGCAGGGGATCCGGTTCGATTGTGAACGCGGTTTCCGATCGCAGGTTGTTCTTGACTCGGAGTTTGCTTTCGCCGATATTGTTTGTATCAATCCTCGACCGTAAACTTCTTCTCAGGGGGTCACGATGAAAAAAGGAATCTCTTCGATCGCGCTCACAGTCGTCCTCGCCGGCGGTTTGCTGGCATTCGGTGCGTCGGAGTACGCGGGGGCTTTGACTCCGTGTGGAAAGGGCGTCAAGAAAGCCTCCGCCGGAGCGACCTGCAAGCCGTCCATGAAGCAGTCCATGAAAAAGAATTGCCCGGCGGCTTTCAAGAGTGCGCGCAAGAATTGTTGCGTGGACAAGAAGGCGGCCGCCGCCAGGACGTCGGCTGTGAAGAGCCTGGCGTCGAGCATGTCATGGCACGAATCCAAGCGCTTGGTGCTGACCGGGGAGTACGTGTGCGGGAAATGTTCTCTCTCCAAGCTCGACTTCTGCCAGGGATTCATCAAGACCTCCGACGGCAAGCTCTATCCGCTGGTGAAAAACAATCGCGTCGAAGCCATGAAGAAAGCGGCGCACGCGAGCGATCCGGTCAAGTTCGAAGCGGTTACCAAGGTCAGATTGCTGAACGGAGTCAAGTATCTCGAAGTGGAGAACTTCAAGACGCTTTGATTCGTTCTTTGAAACGATGAAAAAAGGAGGCTCGATGTGTCGGCATCAAGCCTCCTTTTTTCATGTCACCTTAGCTCTCGATTATCTTTTCTTCGAGCCTCTCCCGTGGTGGGAGGATCTACCGGCGCTTCCTCTCGAACTCCTCGGCCGGGAGAAATCATGCCGGCCCCCGCTCGAATGCCTGCGATACGCGGACCCGGAACGGTGTGACGCCTTGCCCCTGCCGGATCTTTCGGATCGCGTGCGATAATGGTACTTGGATTTCCCGCGGCGCGGTTTTTCATAAACGTGCCCTTTCTTCTTCCCGGATCTCTTGCCGGATTCGTAGCGGGCCGGGCTTTTCGTGCGTTTCGTAGCACGGTGCCTCAATCCCCTTTCCTGCGCCCGGGTCCTCGTACGATGAGTCCCCGTCGTTACGTGCCTCGTGCCTTTCGCACCGGTGCGGTTCCTGTAGTGGAACAAGGATGACGAGGCGCTTCCACGGGTCCGTTTTCGAACGAGGAGATCGTGCCTGAGCGCCTTTCTCCCTTCTTCACGGCGGTTCTTGTAACGTATGGAATTGATGCGGAGGTCCGGGTTCCTGGCCGCGTTGAAACTGGTCGCCGCGTACAATGTGCTCCGGTACTTGCTCCCATGGGGTCTCAAGCGATGGGAGGCGAACCCGTACGACGGGTAGTATCCGTAGCCCCAGTAGTCCCAATAATAAGGATAGTACCAGGACGTGCCCCAGTAACCCCAATCCCATCCCCATGCGGAATAGAAGCTGAATCCACCCCCGTAATAGAAAGGATCCCAGTATCCCCACCAGGGGTCGTACCACAAGGGGGCGGAGAACCAGGGATCGTAGTAGGTGACGAACGTCGGGGGAACGTATACATAGGAATGGTAAGGATAGAAGCTTATGTATATCTTCGATGAGGATTCACCCTCGTCTTCGTCTTCGTCGATCGATTCGTCCCCTTCATCGCCTGCGAGGGCTACATCGAAGCCTCTTTCCAGCGGAAAGCCCAAGCCCGAGCCTTCCAGTTCCGTGGCCGTGAATCGATATTTCTCGCAACGCTCCTTGTACGGATCCTTGCCTTTTTCATGACATTGCGCGCAGAGGTAGCGCGGATGAGTGACCTCCTCGTTGATGTAGAAACTGGTATACGCCAGCGACACGCCTTCGGCGCGGCTTATTCCCCGCACCAACTCGCTCGCCACGGTGTTGGAGGCGAGCAAGGGGTCCCCGTCGATCCTGAAACGTTCGTCCTGCGGGAGGTCTTCGTTGCCGGCGAGAAAATCGATCTCTTCGTCTTTTATGAGGCTCTTGTCGGGAACGGCCAAGGCGAATACGTACTCGATCCCGGTCGAGCCGTTCACGACGAAATCAGACTCGCCTCCGGCCGGAAGAGTGTACTTTCTTCCCGGCGAGGATTTCTCGAGAGCGTCACCGTCCCCGGGAAACAGGAGGTGGACGAAACCGTCCGTGTCGATGTCGTATATTATCACGTAAGCTTCTTCA